>JAFGJS010000077.1 GCA_016928995.1 Candidatus Sumerlaeota bacterium
AATGTAGTGAAGAAAATCACCGTTTTGGAAAAACAAGCCCAACAAAATCAATAACTACATCCTTTAAACTGCGGAACATGGGTTAGCCGTTTGGATGAATCTTCGATTTGCGTCAATAAAAAAAAACCGGGAGGAGTTTAGACTCCTCCCGGTTTTTTGATGTAATGCGCCTTATTTTTCCAAGCGCGAAAACTTACAGGCTCTTGGCCATCAGTTTGGCCAGGTCGATGCAACGGCAGCTGTAGCCCCATTCATTGTCGTACCACAGCAGCAGTTTCACGAAGCCGCCTGCCATGGCTTTGGTGCTCAGGCTGTCCACGATCGAGGAAAGCGGGCAGTGGTTGTAGTCGCTGCTGACCAACGGCTCTTCACTGTAGCCCATGATGCCCTTCAGTTCGCCTTCCGCGGCGGCCTTCAGCGCGGCGTTCACGTCCGCAGCCGAGGCGTCTTTGCTCAGCTGCACGGTGAAGTCGGTCGCTGAAACGTTCGGGGTCGGCACGCGCAGGGCGTATCCGTCCAGTTTGCCGTTCAGGGCCGGGATCACCTTGCCGATGGCGGCGGCGGCGCCGGTTTTGGTCGGAATGATGTTTACGGCGCCAGCGCGAGCGCGGCGGGGATCCTTATGAATCTGATCCAGAATGCGCTGATCGTTAGTGTAGCTGTGCACGGTGGTCATGAGGCCGTGCTCGACGCCGAAATTATCGTTCAGCACCTTGACCGCCGGCGCCAGGCTGTTCGTTGTGCAGCTGGCGTTGGACACGACGTCATGGCTGGCCGGATCGTACTCTTTGTCATTCACGCCCATCACGATCATCTTGTCCGCGTCCGGGCTGGGCTGGCTGATGATGACTTTTTTCGCGCCGGCCGTGATGTGCTTGGCGGCGTCGGCTTTTTTGCTAAAGAAACCGGTCGATTCGCAGACGACCTGCGCGCCGAGCTTGGCCCACGGCAAGTTGGCGGGATCTTTTTCCTCAGACACCGGGATCAGCTTGCCGTTGATCGTGATGCCTTCCGCGCTGGCCGAAACCTCGCCCTTGAACGGGCCATGCGTGCTGTCGTATTTGAACAGCAACGCCAGAGCATCGTTGGAAGCCAAGTCGTTCAGACCGACCACTTCCACGCCGTCCGTCTCCAAAGCGGCGCGCAGCACCAGCCGTCCAATGCGGCCGAAACCATTGATACCCAGTTTAACAGTCATGATTGTTCTCCTTGTAATAAATTGAAGCGAATTGCTTATTTTTTGCCGTCTTATGGTTTATATTCATTAAATTCGAACCGTGAAGCTCTTCATAATCCGCCAAACTGTCAACACTTTTTAGCAATTGCTCCACGATTTCAGGTTTTCGTGAAAATTGTCGGATTTCGGGCGTGATCGCACGCTTCAGAGCAACGGCATACCAGCCTACTGGATCTTCTCAAATTCAAGTTCGGAGGATTGTAGCGCCGACGTCTCGCCGGCAAGATAAGCCGCCGGGACGGCGGCGCTATGATTTCACACGGGCTTTGAGAATATCCTGCGCCAACCTGATTCGGTACGTGTTCTCCCTTGACCGGGGCGGCCGCGCCGGGCATGCTGAGCTTGAGTGTGACTCCCCATTTGACACGGAATTTGATCTCAACGCCAGTGTTTGGCGGGTTGGAGCGAAACTTGGAGCCAGCAGATACGAACAGCGGCATGGACCTGGATCCGGAAATGCTGATGCGGCGCGTGAGGGAGCGTGTGCGGGCCGAATGCGCGGCCGAGGACGCCGAGGAAATCGAGCAACTCCTGCTGTTGCAGCGCGAAGTGAAGCAGCTGCGCGATGAACTCGCCGGTCAGGCGTCCGCGCTGCCGCCGTCGCTGAAGGATGCTGCGATGGAGCAACTCGAGGAGACCGAAGCGAACCGCGACATCCCGCCGCACGAGGCGATCGAGCGCATCCCGCCGCTGTTTTGGCTCTACAAGGCCTGGCGCAAGACGGCCTTCGCGAGCCAGCGCGTCTTCAATCACGCCGTGGCGAAGCTTTTCCGTCACTCGTTCCACAATTTCATGCAACTCGAACGCGCCCAACTCGAAATACTCCGCCGCCTGGAGGCCATTGAACAACGGCTCAATGCTGTGGAACGCAATCGCACGGATGCCCCCGCAAAGGACGAATAGCGCGTGAAGGTGAAGCAACTGCACATTATGACCGCGCGCTATGTGCGCGGCGACGCCATCGGGCATTATATGGATGTGCAGCGCCGCGCGTTCGAGCCGCAAATGCCCGTCACGCTGTACGCCGATGGCACGGACGCGGGCAACTTCGCGCTCGATTCCAGTCGCTACGTGCCGCTGGCCGGCGATCTGCTCTGGCTGCACTTCTCCATCGACGCGCCGCACCTGCAGGCGCTGCAGCGCGGACCGGATCTGAAGGTGCTCGATTATCACGGGCTTTGCCCGCCAGAGCTGTTTCTGCCGTATCAACCCGCGCACGCGAAACTGATGCGCCGGGGCCAGCGCCGTTTGCGGGAGATGCGGTCAATCTTCGACTGGGCCGTGGCGCATTCGGATTACACCCGGCGCGAATTACAGGATGCGGGTTACAAGCGCGTGGCGCGCATCCCGCTCGCCGTGCCGGAAGGCCTGCTGAACGGAGCGGGCGATCCGGCGCTGGAGCGCGATCTGGCGCGGCTGGAGTATGTGCTGTTTACCGGCCGCATCGTGCCGCAGAAAAACATCCTCGGCGCGCTGGATTTCTTCGAGCAGCTAGAAGCTCGGCGTCCGGGGCTCAAGTTCCTGCTGGCGGGCAGCGGCGGCAACACGCCGGGGTATTTCAAGGAGGTGTTACGGCGGATCGACGAGCGCGGCATGAGCGGCAAGGTCTGCCTGCTGGGGCCGGTGAAGCGGCCGGAGATGCTCCGCTCGCTCTACGCCCACGCGCGGCTGCTGATCATGCTCAGCCGCTGGGAGACGTTCTGCGCGCCGCTGGCCGAGGCCATGGCGCACGGCGTGCCGCCTGTCGCGGCGAACAACACGGCGATCCCCGAGACGCTCAACGGCGCGGGCATCCTGGTGGAAGACAACGCCGCCTCGCTCGAACAAGCCCTTGATCGCGCCGATGCGCTGCTTGCCGATCCCGACGCCTACGCCGCCGAAGCCGAAAAGTGCCGCCGCGCCGCCGAACGCTACGCCGAACCACGCGTCGCCAGGGCGCTCAATCAATTTCTTAACGACTGCGCCACAAAGCATAAAGTCCGGATCATTGAATAAAGGACATGGATATGAGATTGTTGTTGATCGCTATTTTACTGTTCGTTGTCTCTTGTCACAGTGTTAAAGCGCCTGTTATTGAAATCTATCAATCAGCTTACTCACAGGAGGATATTAATAATTTAAAAGAACTGAAGGATGTTAATTATCAAGAGACGCCGATGGATGACTATATCGCAGCGATCTTATGGTCGATTCTCAGTGCTGATGTATACAAAAATGAAGTTACAATCCGCAATATTGCGCCAGATTCATCATATGTTCAGGCGAGAATTCAAGAAGAAGATCCTCCGATGACAGAAGAGGAATATGAGTCGTTCAAGAAGGCGCAATCTACTCTTTACGAGTTGCTCATGGAATACCGCGAATCTGGTAAGGATATTGATCATTTTGTCGCAGAGGTTTGGGAGCAACGTGGATCGGATCTACGTCAGCTGGTCGCTCCAGACAAAGAGTCGCTGCGGTCTCATCTTTTATTGATCGACATCTCAGACGAACGCTTCGATATAGAATCATTTGGTTCAAAGCCGAATCAATTGCCAGAATCGCGAGAAGAATTTCTTAGCATGGAAATAGACAACACGTGGTTTTACGAACTTACGTCTCAGATCGAACAAGTGAAAGATGCGATAGTGGGCGATCTGGAGTTGTCGCTCGAAGAAATAGCGCGCGGGAAACACTATTTTAAAACCGATAGAACATATCATGAAAATCGCGACTCCTTTGTCGAAGGAGGCTTGGAAGGTCTTTTACTTGAACTCAAAAGAGAGAATTTGCTTGATCGATGGATGATCGAGAAATTGGAGCAGGACGCTATATTTCATGATGAGACATTAAGAAGATCTTTTTCTGATTGGCAACGGAGGAACCTTCCACGACATCATGAAGTCTTCGGACCTTTTATGATAGAAGATTCATCGAGAAATCCCGATGGATTCGCAAATAATCAATTTCAGGCAGTATTGAAATGAATGTATGTCAGGCGCAATCTCATCAACTTGGGATGAAGTGATCGATGTCCATTTTCCGCCGTAAAAAACGATTGCAGTCAGAATTTTCCGCTTTGCAGGCCAAGCGGGCGCGGCCGCATCATTGGACCGGCAGGGGGATGATGATCCCGGTTTTTTTCGCGCTGCTGGCGATGCATGCGCTGGAGCCGCCGCAACCGCCGCAGTGGCTGCTGGTTGTACGGATGGCTTTGCTGGCGCTGCTGACGTCCGGTCTGCTCATGCGCAAACTGGCCCATCGCTCTTTGCTTCAGCCGCGCTTCATGACGCTCGACGCCTTGCTGATTTTCTGGATTTGCTGGGAGGCGGTCTGCGCGACGCAGGCGCGAGTGGGATCGGCCGCGCTGGAGGGCTTGCGCAATGTCGTGCTGGCCGCCGTGGCCTACGCCTGGGCCGCGCATGCGTTTCATTATGGCCGGCTGGTCACGCTGCGCTGGATGACCGTCGTGGGCATCAGCATCGCGCTCGCCGGCATGCTGTGGCGCGCGCCGCAGATGCATCCGTCCGAGGCGCTGATCTGGGCGGCGCTGACTCCGTTCGGACTGATCACGCTGCGTTCCGACCGGTTGCTGGGTCACTTTTCGCAGACAACGGTGAAGTGGAGTTGCCTGGCGCTCGCGGCGGCGTTCATCGCGGGGTATTTCGGTTTGGAGCATCGCTTCAGCGATCCGGTAAATCCAACGGAACGCATCGCGCTGCAATGGCAATTCGAACGCGCAGAGCTGGCGGAAAGCCTGTTTTGGCGGCATTGGCTGACCGGCGTGGGGCGCGGCAATTTCGACTGGCGCTGGCGCGCGCTGACCGGGCAACCGGCTGCGGCGCGAATAGCGGATCGCGATCCATGGCCGTATCTGGCGGAAAGCGGCGCGGTGTCGCTGGTTGTGTTGCTGCTGATCGCCTATCAAGCGTTGTTTTTCCAGCAGCTCGCTCCCAGTCCCCTCAGGCAGGTCACTTCGCCGGTCAACAAAGCGCTGCGCGGCCTCCTTTTTCTCTGGCTCATCTGCGGATTCGCTCATGGCGCGCTGTGGCGTCCGGCCGGCGTCATGATGACTTTTTTTCTGATCGGCGCATTGCGCGGCTGGAAAGCTCACTGGCTGGATCGCAGCGCTTCTGGCGCCTTTGATCCCGATGCGGACAGCCGCATCGGCGCCGTGGCCGATGCGCCGCCCAAGCTGCAGCCGGCGTTGGGGCTCGCGCCTCGCGTCGCGCTGACCATCGCTCTGGCATTTTTCCTTGGCGCGGTGCTTACCTTGCCGGAAGCCGCCCGCGCCTGGAGCCGGAACGGCGTGGCAGCATCGCCCCAAACACGAATTCGGCGCGCCATGCAGGCCATTCTGCTCTATCCGCGTGATGGCGAGCTTTGGCTGCGCGCGGCCCAGGCGAGAATCGCGACAATGAATCTGGATGGCGAATCTGCTCCTACTGGCCCCGATGTCAGCCGTGTGACCGAGGCGTTGTATCGTGCGCGCGAATGCAATCCGCTCGACGCCGAGATTCATTTCGCCCTGGCCGATTGGCAGCAACGCGCCTTGCAGCGTCCCGCCAGCGCTATTGCCTCTTTGCAACGCGGCTGCGAGGAATGCCCCGGCGATTGGAAACTCGCTTCAACGCTGAGTGAGCGCAACGCCGCCGAAGACCGTCCGGACGAAGCGCTGGAGGGACTCAAACCTTTCCTGCAGCGACGTCCCGGCGATATGGAACTGCTTCGCCGCGCCATGCAACTCGCTCAAGCCGCCGGCAATCCGGCCTTCGCGTCCCGCATCCAGCGAAGAACCCAGATCCTGCTGGAGAGTCAAGGGACCGGCCAACAAGAAATCAAATAATAACCGTTATTCAAAGCCAGGGGCTTTCTAATGTCTCTTGTTATCCGATCGGAATCGCGAGAAGAAAGTATATCGAATAGACTTTAGAAAAACTCCTACATTCAAAATGCGCCCCCCTAAGAAGTATCTTGACTTCGCATAAATAACGTGATTATTCAGGATGACCGCTGAAATATAATCAAAGCGCCGTTTCTTCCCATCCATCTCATTCCCATTCTTCAGGGCTTTTTTTATCGTTAAGCTCCTGCTGCGGCGCATCAATTCAACGAAATGGAGATCGACAGATGAGCAAAAAAGCTAAGAAAAACACTCTGGAATTCATTCGTAATGTCGTGCCGGATATGCCCGATTCCAGAGATTGGTTTTATGGGCCTACGCTCCAGGCCCTGCCCTATCCGGCGTTAACTCCGCCCGCCGCGTTGAAAATTTTGAATCAAGGCCAGGAAGGCTCATGCACTGGATTCGCGCTGGCTGCCGTGATCAATTATCTCATGGAACGCTCTCAACGGACCGGAGTGCGGGTCAGCGCGCGCATGCTTTACCGCCTCGCTCAGCTGCACGATGAATGGCCCGGCGAGGATTATGAAGGCTCCAGCATCAAAGGCGCGATTTTGGGATGGGCCAATATGGGCGTTTGCCAGGAAGATCTATGGCCCAGCGACGACAGACATAAAAATGAGGAACTGACGATCCAACGGGCGAAAGACGCGCGCCATCACACCATCGGGGCTTATTACCGGCTCGAACCAAAGATCGAGCATTTCCACGCCGCGCTCAGCGAAACCGGAGCGCTGTATGTCTCCGCTCAAACTCACGCTGGCTGGAACAGTCCAATGAATGGCGTCATCGAGTTCAAATCCGGCTCCAGCGGCGGTCATGCCTTCGCCATCGTCGGCTATGATCAGGATGGCTTCATCATCCAAAATTCATGGGGAACCGGCTGGGGCAAAAAAGGATTGGCGCATTGGACCTACGCCGATTGGAACGAAAACCTGATGGACGCCTGGGTGATTCAATTGGCCTATCCCACGCCGGAGATTTTCGGTCTGGAGCCCCGAGCGGCTCGCATCGCCGCCGGCAGGATCGAGCGCAAGACGCTCTTCGCTCCCAAGCGCATCCATATCGCAGGGCACTTCGTGCATGTCGACGACGGGAAATTTCATCAAACCGGCCGGTATTGGAGCAACGCGCAAGACACGCAGCAAACCGCCGGGCACGTGGCTCAATCAACGAAATACAAACACCTTTTGCTTTACGCGCATGGCGGCTTGAACAGCCCCGAGGATTCCGCGCGCCGCATTCATGCAATGAAAGAAGTGTTCAAAGCCAATGGCATTTATCCGTATCATTTGATGTACGACGTCGGACTTGGCGAGGAAATCATGGATCTGTTGATCCGCGAATTTAATCCTTTGAACGAACGCTCCAGTGGAATGCTGGATGATATTTTCGACTTGGGACGCAAAGCCGTCGATTTTGCCTCGGAGCGAAAAAGAAGACTGATCGAAACGTTGGACCAAAAGATCGAAGATCTCGTTCGCAAGCCGGTCACGCCGATTTGGGAGGAAATGAAACGCGGCGCCCGGAAGGCCTTTGATGACGACGGCGACGGCACGAGCACCTTGAAAATGTTTGTCGAAGCGTTCAGCCGCGCTCAAAAGGAAAAGGGAAAGGCGGGAATCACACAGGTTCATATGGCCGGACATAGCACCGGCGCCGTGGCGCTGGCGCATTTGCTGGCGATGACGCGGCGGTTAAACATCCAGTTTCCCGTCTCCACGCTCAGTCTGCTGGCTCCGGCCTGCACCTTCGATCTCTTTAGTGAAACCTATCTGCCCATCCTGAAAGGCGCGGACGACGGCGCGAATATCGGCAAAATGATTGTCTATTGCCTCAACAAACAAGCGGAGCTGGATGACAACGTCGGGGAAATATACCGGAAATCCCTGCTGTATCTCGTTTCCAACGCCTTTGAGCGTGAAGCTGAAAAACCCCTGCTGGGTATGGAGAAATTCAAGCGCTTACGTCCGCGCACCCAACGCAATCTGAAATTCATCGTCGCTGATCCCACGAGTCAATACTCCCGTAGCGAAAGCCACGACGGCTTTGACAATGACGAGCGAACGATGAATAATCTATTGAAAAATATTCTCGGACACGCTCCGGACCGGCCTTTCACGAAGAAAGACTTGAACTATGGCAAGATTATCTTCTGATTATCGCCTAAAAGGCGCGCCTTGAGCCTGATGAACTTGAAGGTCGCAAGAGGTTATACGCTGCTGACATCCATAGTTGCAACTATAACCGCTGAACCTTCAATGCTTGAGCGCGGCATAGGGCCAAGGATGAGTGATATACACGTCCAGCTTTAAGCGTCGGAGATAAAGTGCAATAAAATGGACCGATTGGGACGAAAGCCATAGAAAAGAACGGCCGTGGAAAAATTATCAAAACATGCATTTTCCTATTGACCGAACCTGGGCAAATGCATTTAATGCGCATCCTTCCACGGCAAACGCCGCGGATGTTCTTTTTGAAAACCGAGCCGCCAGGGCCGTGGGCGGGTAGCTCAGCTGGCTAGAGCATCGCCCTTACAAGGCGGGGGTCGCAGGTTCGATTCCTGTCCCGCCCACCAGAGCCATCACCCGCAGCAGCGCCTGGCGCCGAATGTCATCACCCGCATCCAACCACGCGGGGGCGTAGTTCAGTTGGTTAGAACGCCTGCCTGTCACGCAGGAGGTCGCGAGTTCGAGTCTCGTCGCTCCCGCCATTTTTATCACTGGTTTTATTAGACTTAAAATTTGACATCTAAGAGTGTGATTTTTCATTCTGGCCCGATTCCGGCTCCATTCCGCCCTCATTGGCGGTAAAATTCCGGTAACATTTTGAAAAGCCCCTACGCAATTCAGAGCGCTGTAGGGGCTTTTGTTTATCGCAAACTAGCCCAACATTCTTAAACCCTCTTCTCTTTTCTTTTGGCATGTGGAACGAACCAACAGAAAGGCAATTGAGTGCTTTGCCGTCGCTGTATTCGACGGAGAATGTGCCGTTGGAAGAGAAAATTATTCATATGCATTTCTTCTTGGGCGGGTGTGATTGGTTCATGGCAGAATATGATCCAACCGACAGGCTGTTCTTTGGGTATGTGATTTTGAATGATGATTTGGAAAATGCCGAGTGGGGTTATACGAGTTTTGACGAGATGCGTTCGATTCGCACAAGGCACGGCCTGGAGATTGACCGCGATCTGCATTGGCATCCCAATCCTGTCTCTCAGATTCCACGGATTTGGATTTAATCGACGGAATGAAGTCAGGATTTTCGTTTTTTCCTTTTTGATCTATAGGCTTCTTCGGCTTCGATGATCCAATCTGCGAGTGAATATCCAAGCGCATTTGCTATTCGAACGCAGACTTCGAGTGTAGGTCGGCGTTCTCCTCGTTCGAGAAAACTATAATTGTCCCCAAAAACTGGACAGCCATTAAGGTGGATTTTTCTCCGGTTTTCGTTCGAAAATTCAGAGGAACGAAAAGGAGA
>JAFGJS010000078.1 GCA_016928995.1 Candidatus Sumerlaeota bacterium
AATGTAGTGAAGAAAATCACCGTTTTGGAAAAACAAGCCCAACAAAATCAATAACTACATCCTTTAAACTGCGGAACATGGGCTAGCCCGGTCTTCTCACCACGGTGTATAAGATTTTCATTGTATCGTGCTTGAGACCGAATATTCTTGCTCTTGCTCGTGCTCAAAAAACAGCGTGTGGTTGGGCATAAAGAGCAAGAGCACGAGCAAGAGCAATTGAAACATTATCACACAGCCAAAAATGTGCTGAATGGTGAAAAATACGTGCTAAACCGGCCCCATTTGCTCCAATTCCAAGCGAAAATGAGGCACATGCTGGCATGGAAGGCATGCTAGTCTCCGATGTATACGACTGTAAATAAAGGGAATAAAGTGGTGGAGCAGATGGGATTCGAACCCACGACCCCCGGCTTGCAAAGCCGATGCTCTCCCAACTGAGCTACTGCCCCACGGAGGGGATGGATTTGACGTTGGCTTGAACGGCGAAATGCATCTGTATTTCGTCGAAGATGATGGTGGGCGTAGCTGGATTCGAACCAGCGACCTCACCCTTATCAGGGGTGCGCTCTAACCAAGACTGAGCTATACGCCCACAGTTTCTACTTCATGCGCGGCGTTTTGGGGAAACGAGGCTTGCGAATCCCTAACCACGCGATGGGTTGTGATTCCTAAACATTGCCCTCGAATGTGTCAAATGAAAAATGGATTTATTCTGCTTTTTTGTTCCGGGAATCCCGTTCGTTGATGTCATCGATTGATCTCAAAACTGTTCATGTAAAAACTCTCAAATCGTAACACTTGCCGCGTCTTTGCGCTTTTCGCTTCACTTTTGGCGGCATTTCCCTCAGTATATGGCGATACAGCGATTTCGAAAAGAGCGTGATGATGATTCTCGAAGCCATCCCTTGCGGTCCGATGCAGACGAATTGCTATGTTGTGATCGACAACGTGTCCAATGAAGCAGTCGTGATCGATCCGGGCGGCGATATGCAATTGATTCTAGATCGCCTCAAGGCGCTCTCCCCTGGCGCGCGAGTGGACAAGATCCTGCTGACTCATGGCCATGGCGATCATATCGGCGCGCTGGCCGCGTTGAAGCGCAAGACCGGCGCGCTGATTTACATCCATTACGCAGACAAGCCGATGCTCAGCGACAATACGCTGAATATCTCCGCGCTGTTCGGGATTCCATGCGAGCTGTGCCCGGCGGACTGCATGATGCAGGATGGCGACGTTATTGAATTCGGCTCGCGCACGGTGGAGGTGATACATACTCCCGGCCATACTCCAGGAAGCGTTTGTCTCGTGATCGGAGATCATCTATTCACCGGCGATTGCCTGTTCCGGCGAGGCATGGGCCGCTATGATCTTCCGGGGGGCGATCTGGAGGCGCTGAAGCAAAGTCTGCGAAAATTGGCCTCATTCGAGGAGAAACTCAAAGTGCATCCCGGTCATGGTCCGGCGACGACTATCGGCGAGGAACGCCGGACAAATCCCTACTTGCGGGAATTGCTGAAGTGAGTGATTTGAGCCGAAGCGTGAAGTTCCCAGGCGCTTCTTCTATTGTTTCATGGCGCCGCTGGTCATGCCCTGAATGAATCCGCGCTGGAAGAAGAGGAAGGCGATGATCAACGGCAAAGCGGTGATCAGGCCGCCCGCCATTACGATGCCATAATCAATGCGCGTCTGATCGCCCTGCATAATATACACCCACAGCGGCAAGGTGTACATATCTTCCGTGCGCATGAAGATGAAGGCCGACATCAGGTTGTTCCATGATCCGATCAGAGCGAAGATGCCCAGCGCCGCCAAAGGCGGGATGCTGATGGGCAGCACAATCCTCCAGTAAATGCCGAACTCGCTGCAGCCGTCGATGCGCGCGGCGGCAAGCAGATCGTCCGGCACGAACGACGCAATATATTGACGCATCAGAAAAATCCCGAACGCATTGGCCGCGCCGGGAATGATCAAGGCCCAGTAACTGTTGATCATATGCAGTTTGGTCAACACAAGAAACACGGGGATCATGGTCACGGCGCCGGGAATCATCATCGTGCCCATGACCATCGCAAATAAAACATTATGTCCGGGCGCGTTGCGATACTTGGCGAAAGCAAAGCCGGCCAGCGAGCAGAAGAACAGCGTCAACAGGACATTGCCCGCGGCGATCGTCGCAGAATTGAAAAACGCCCGCTGGATCTGCGTTTCCCTGAAAATATTTTTAAAGTTCTGCCAGATCAGGGGATCCGGAATGAACTGCATCGTATCGCTAAAGATCTGGTCGCGGGATTTGAGCGATGAAATTAAAAGCCAGTAGAACGGGAAAGCAAAAATAATCGTGGCGATGAGCAGCAGCGCTCCCAGCATGAGGTAATGAAACCGGCGCTGCTGAGAATAACTCAGATTCAGCATGGAGCGCTTATGCGCGTATCTTGCGTCAGGATTGTAAACCATGCTACGCCTCCCCCATCGGTTTGCGCCAGCGCAGGATGAACAGGGTGATGATAAAAACGACGGATGCGACGACGTATGCCGCGGCGGATGCGTAGCCGAAACGGAAATCGGTGAATGACTTGTTGAACAGGAATAGGCCGAAGTTGGTCGAGGATGTTCCCGGTCCTCCATTCGTCATCACGAACACTTCGTCAAACATATAGACTGTGCCCAGCAGCGACATGATCGAGCAGAAGATGAACATAGGGCGCATCAACGGCAGCGTGATGTGCCACATCTCCTGCCACCATGTCGCGCCGTCGATCTTGGCGCTTTCATAATAATCCTTCGAAATTCCCTGCAGACCGGCAAGCATCATCAGCATGTTGTAGCCCGTCCAGCGCCAGACTAATAGGATCGCCAGCGAAGGTTTGGACCATTCCGGCGATGAAATCCAGGGGATGACCGGCGGCGCCGGCCCCCAGGGCAGAAAACTGCAGAAGAGTTCAATCAGCCAATTAAACAATCCCTGTTCTTCACTGTAATAGAGTCGAAAGACCAGCGCGATCACAACCATGGGTGTGATGCATGGAATAAAGACAGCGGCGCGAAAGATGCCGCGAAAACGAATCGCCTGGTTGTTTAGAATCACGGCGAAAATAAACGCCAGAAAAAACATCGGCGGTATATACATCAGTCCGATGATGATTGTGTTGAGCAAAGACCGGTAAAAAGGCGGATCGTGAAATAGCGTGGCGAAGTTGCTCAGTCCGACGTAAACGGGCTTCGTCAATCCATCCCATTCCATGAAACTCAGCACAAATGAATAGATCAACGGATACAGGCCGAAAATCCCAAAGATGATGAAAAACGGCGAGATGAACAGGTAGAAATGACGATTCGTCCAGATGCGCTGTTTGAGAGAGCTATTCATGGATTGGAGCCTCCTTCCCCGCCTTGGGCGCCAGCTCCCGCTCCAGATTGCTGTGCATCTGCGCCACGGTGTCTTTGATGAAACGCTCGTTGTCGCGGTGCGTCGTGGCCCAGGCGCTCAAGTTCTGCCCCAGGTAGCGATTGGCTTCACGCCAGTCCTTGGTGCGATTCAGCCGATGAATCTTGTCAATCTCCGTGGCGAACAGGCGCCGCACTTTCTGGTTGGCGTAAAATGGATCCTCTTCGTCGAAGAATGGATCGTCAAACGTGGTGATCAGCGCAGGAAACAAATCGTGGTTACGGTAATGATTCAATTGCGTTGTCTTGTTGCACATCATGAATTCGACAAACTTCCATGCGGCTTCCTTGTGTTTGGTCTGAGCGGGAATCGTCAGCACGGATCCGCCGAGAATCGCCACACGCAAGCCCCCTGGCTCGATGGCCGGCAAGCGGAACACACCCCAGTTCCCCGAAGTTTCCGGCGCATATCCCTTGATATTGGAGCCCAGCCATACGGCGAGCGGATAACACGCGATTTTGTCGTTTTTGAAAGAACTCATGTATTCGGGGCCAAACACGTCAACCGAGGCGATGCAATCCGACTCCAGCCATGTTTTTAATACATCGAGCGCTTTTCGTGTCGCTGGAGAATCCAGGGCGATCCGGCCTTGGTCGTCAAAGACATTCCCTTCCGCCTGTTGCAGCAGAATTTCGAAATACCACCCCATACCGCCCGGCGACGCGGCCATCAGCTTCGTTTTGCCGTTGGAAAGCTGATAGATTTTTTCACCGGCCGCCAGATAATCCGCCCACGTATCAATCGCATCCGGATCGATCTCGTATTGTTCGAAAATATTGCGCTTGTAGAAGACGCCGCATGGGCCCATGTCCCAGGGTATCGCGTAGACTTTGCCTTCATATTCACAATTGATCCAGTAAGCCTGCGAAAAGTCGTCCTTGTATTTCATCGCCCATTCGGTCAGATCCAGCATACGGCCGCTGATGTTGTATCGCGGAGCGTCGACGGCTTCATATTGCGTGACGTCTGGCGCGCCGACGCCGGAGATCAGCGAAAGCATCAGACGCTGTTGCACCATCGTGCTGGTAATAATGAGCTCCGAATCGATCTCCGGATATTCCTTTTTGAAATCTTCATTCGCATCCAGGAGGCAGTTTCCCGCGACATTCCAACTCCACACTTCCAGATGCGTCCGGCCATCGCCGGAATCCACAGCCCGGTCCGATCCGCCGCATCCCAGTCCGCTGGCGCCAATGATCAGCGCGCCGATGAAAAATCCAAACTTCAGCCTTGTCATTCGTGTCCAATTCCGCAAGGGTGCTTTATGTTAACCACATGACTATTTAGAACGAGTGGAGCATGCTGTCAATCAGGAAGCAAGAATCTTATTGTTTCAGCAAAGCGAAGCTTTTTGAATAGCGATATTGACTCAACCGGCGAGGCGTTCGACTCGAATGTGGACTGACGAGAAATTCTGGCTGCTGCTGGGCGCGGCGTATCTGCTTGGTTCAATCTCGCCAAGCTACGTCCTCGGACGATTGCGCGGCGTAGACCTGCGCCAGCATGGCAGCGGCAACCTGGGCATGACTAACGCCATGCGCGTGCTGGGCAAGCCCGCAGGCGTTACCGTGCTGTGCTTCGACGTGGCCAAGGGCTTCGTTCCTGCGTTTTGTTTCGTCCACTGGTTGGATGCGCAGCTTTATCCTGTCTATGCCGATGACATCTATTTATTGCAGCTGGCGTTCGGTCTTGCGGCGGTCATCGGACATTGTTTCCCGTTTTATCTGGGATTCCGGGGCGGCAAAGGCATCCTTGCTGGAGCGGGAACGTTCCTCGCCCTGGCGCCGGAACCGGTCCTGATCGCGCTGGTTGTGGCGCTCAGCCTGATGCGCCTCACGCGCTACGTCTCGATCGGCTCAATGTGCAGCGGCGTCACGCTGGCGATCGCGACCACGGCCTGGAATTGGAATGCCAGCAAGCCCTGGCTCATCGTCGCTGCATGGCTCATTGCGTTCTTTGCGATCTATACGCATCGCACAAACATTCAACGCTTGCTCTCCGGCACGGAAAGCAAGATCGGCGAAACAACGGGAAAGTTGAACGGTGAAAAGGTGAAAAACTAGGGATATTTTAGATTTTAGAAATTCAATTTTAGATTTTTCAACTGACTGGCTGGCATTCATCCATCAATCTAAATTCTAAAATCAAAAAATCTAAAACTTGTTCGCGTGATGGCGGCGAATAAAAAATATGAGGTGGACGGATGCCGGACGACATGACTTCGAATATCGCCGTGATCGGCTGCGGCACATGGGGCGTCTCGCTGGGGAGTTTGCTGGCGTGGAAAGGCTATCGTGTGCGCGGCTGGGACGTGAATGCGAATCTGCTGTGCCAGCTGGATGAAACGCGCAGACATCCCAAACTGCCCGAACTGGACGTTCCGCGCTCCATCGAATTCAGCGACGACTTTGCCGCCGTGCTGCAAGGCGCGGAAGCGCTGGTTGTCGTGGCCCCCAGCGTGGCTATGCGGCAGGTCATCACGCAAATCAAGGAATGCCCCGCCCGCGCGCAGAATCCGTTCATCATCATCTGCAGCAAGGGCATCGAAATCGAAACGATGATGCCGATGAACGAAGTGGCCGTGGACGTGCTGGGGCCGCGCTTTGCCAACAGCGTCGGTGTGCTCAGCGGCCCCAGCCACGCCGAAGAGGTCAGCCGCCGCATGCCAACCTCGGTCGTCGCCGCCTCGCAAGATCCCGGCGTGGCTCCATACATCCAACAGCTCTTTCTCACGCCCGAATTTCGCGTTTACACGCAGACCGACGCGCTTGGTGTGGAGTTGGGCGGCGCGTTAAAGAACGTCATCGCCATCGCCACGGGCGTCTGCGACGGGCTGGGCTTCGGCGACAATACGCGCGCCGCGCTGCTCACGCGCGGACTGGCCGAGATGACGCGCCTGGGAGTCGCCATGGGCGCGCAAGCGGCCACTTTTTCCGGCTTGTCGGGCATGGGCGACCTGATCGTCACCGCCACAAGCCAGCACAGCCGCAACCGCAAATTCGGCGAGTTGCTCACGCGCTGCTCGAGCGTGGAGGAAGCCCTGGAGCAGGTCGGGATGGTCGTGGAAGGCATGCCCACGGCGCGCGCCGTGGCGCGGTTGGCCGCGAAACTGGGCATCGAAACGCCGATCGCCGCTGAGGTCGAGCAGGTGATCTATCACGGCAAATCGCCGAAAGAAGCCGTATACGATCTGATGAACCGCGAAGCCAAAGCTGAAATTTACTAACTGATGTTACGCAGGGCCTGTTCTTTGGAGTGCGCAGGCCATGCCTGCGCCTTGAAAAAACGGAGTTTTGCCGATAATACGGCGGAATTTTGCCATCTTTTAAGGCGGCGGCATGGCCGCCGCAGTCCAAGGTGACAAGCGTGCGTAACATCAGTTACTAAGGAAAATCCATAAATCGACAGGACGGACTCATGAGAAAACAATCACTACAATTCTTTGAAAACATTTGCAACGCGCCAGGACCGTCGGGTTTTGAGCGCGAAGTGGCCCGTATGGTCAAAGAATATGTGCAGCCGCATTGCGACGAAGTGTCAGCTGACAAACTTGGCTCGCTGATCTTCACCAAGCACGGCGCGAGCAAAAAGCCGGTGGTACTCCTGCCGGGTCACAGCGATGAGATCGGCTTCCTGATTCATGCGATTCATGAATCGGGATACCTTAAGTTCTATCAACTCGGCGGTTGGCCCGACCAGGTGTTGCTCGGGCAACGGCTGACAATCCTGACGAAAAAAGGTCCGCTTTTCGGCGTGATCGCAGCCAAACCGCCGCATCTGATGAAGGCGGACGAGCGCTCGAAAGTCGTAACCAAGGACCAGATGTTCATCGACATCGGTTGCAGCAACGCCGATGAAGCGAAAGACATGGGTGTGCGCGTGGGCGACTGCGCCGTGCCGGATTCGACCTTCCACACGATCACGCGCAACGTCTTCAAGGACGGCAAGAAAAAAGGCAAGGCCACGCTCGCCGTGGGCAAGGCCTTCGATAATCGCGCGGGCATGTTTGTCGCCGCCGAGGCCATCCGCCGGTTGCACACGGAAAAAATCAAACACCCCAACACCGTGGTGGGGGCGGCCACATCGCAGGAAGAGGTCGGTTTGCGCGGCGCCGCGACCGCCGGCTACAAAACGCAGCCGGATGTCTGCCTGGCGCTGGATGTGGATATCGCGGGCGACGTGCCGGGCATCGACCGCTCGCAGTGCGCCAATGGCTTGGGCGGCGGCGTTTCGATCTGCGCCTACGACGCCTCGCTGATTCCGAATCAGGCGCTCAAGGAATTCGTGCTCGACACCGCGGAGAAATGCAAAATTCCGTATACCATCACCTGCACGGCGGGCGGAGGCACGGATGGCGGCGCGGTGCATAAAGTCCGCGAGGGCTGCCCTTCGATCTATCTCGGCGTCCCCACGCGCCACATCCACAGCCATGTCGGCATTCTGGATATGCAGGATCTGGAGAACTTGATCGAACTGGTTGTTCAGCTCATCAAGCGGCTCGACGCCAAAACGGTTGAATCTTTCACAGCGATCTAGGCGTCCTCAGGTTTTGATGAAACGCCATGTGAGGGTGGAAATTTCATTGCGCGCGGCTGCGCTTTCGGCCATGCTGAAGGCGTTTGGATATCCGCGCACACGAGCGAGTCAATGAAACCGCCGTTTGTCAATTCGCTGTACCATAAAACGATCCTGCTGGTTATTTTCACCGCGCTCGCTCCGGCGATCATCGGCACGATGATTTTTCTCTTCGGCGCCAAGGAGCTCGTTTCGCGCGACACCGCTCAACGCATGCAAGTGCTCGCCGCGCAGTTCAATGATTTTGTCAGCCAGACGATTGAAGACCTTGCCGCGCAAAGTTCTCGACTATATCAGGCTCCTGCTATCCCGGAAACCTTCGCCGAACTCGACAAACAGCTGAACGATCCCGGCGCCGCATCGGCTTTGACAACGGATACAATCAAACGTGTGGAGTATTTAGAGCAGCGGCTCAACGAACAATTAGCTGAGAAATCCGCGCTGCAAAACGCTCAAACGGTCGTCTTTCATCGCTCGCGCGCCGAACCGGTCGTCTCGATCAACGCCGTCAATCCCGCGGAACTTGCGCGCGTTTTTCAATCGACCCGCGACAGCGTCGCCCTGGATATGAACTGGCAAGTCTATGACACGCGCGATCCGCAATATCCAAACCGGTATTATGTCTTTTTTCTCTGTTCCGTTAACGGCGGAACGATTAAAAACGCGGATTTCATCAGCGTCTCCATGCTCGATGTGGAAGCCCTGTTTCCCTTCATCCATTCCAGTTCCCGGCCGGAAAATATCACACTTTCGCTCTGGTCGGATCGAGGCTACATCCTATTACGGTCGGTGGATTTCAACGACGCTCTGCTGGATCAATCGCCTTATCAGTACTTCGGCTCGGAAAACATTGAGGGCGTCATTCCGCTTGATGTGCGGCTGTATGGCCCCCACGCGTTGATGGTTTGGCGCAAAATCTCCGCGTTGCGGATCCGGCGCGGAGAAAACGACGGAGGATCGCTGCAAAGCGATTGGCTGATTTGCATGATCGGCGATATGACCGAGTCGCAGACGCTGCTGATCTGGCTTTATTGGCGCGTGGCGATCACAATCGGCGCGTTGATCCTGGGCATGTGCGCGCTGAGCATCCTGCTCACTCGCCGCCTTGTGCGGCCGATTGTGAAACTCACGGAAGCCGCCGAAGCCATGTCCGCCGGCGAGGCGCAAAAAATCAAGTCGCTGCCCAGTTTCAACGATGAAGTTGAACGTCTCACTCAATCATTCAACGCAATGGTGGAGCGCCTGGAAAGTTCCTACGGCGAACTTCGTGAAAGCCTGGATAACAGCCGCAAGCAGGCCGATCAACTTGAATTGCTGCAGGACATCACCAACGCAATCAATACGAAACTGCACCTTGACGAAACCCTGATGACCACAATGCGTGAATTGCACCGGCTGGCGCAGTTCGATGCCGCGGCGATTTCCATTTTCGATGATGAGACACAACGGCTCAGCATCAAAATGACTTATCCCAACAATGGCGCGGGGATGGAAGAATCCGGCAATATCGCCATGCTCACCGGCGGCAACAGCCGATGGGTCATCGAACATCGCAAGCCCTTAATTCATCTGGAGCCCGCGGAAGAAAACACCGGGATGGATGCAAATGCAACCGCAGCGCCGCAGGACGGCATACGCGCCTTCATCATCCTGCCGCTGATTTCTTCCAGCGGTGTCATCGGCACATTCGGCATCGGCCGAGCCGAGCCGCTGGAATACACGGAAAACCAAGCTGGAGTGCTGATGCGCCTGGCGAACTCGCTGGCCGTGGCCATTGAGCACAGCCGGCTTTATGATCGGGTTTCCGACTTTGCCGAGGAACTCGAGCATAAAATCGAACAACGCACCAATGAGCTTCAGGCCGCGCATAACAAGCTCATCGAGACGGAAAAACTCGCCGCCACGGGACGGCTGGCGGGCACGCTGGCGCATGAAGTCAACAATCCTTTGGGCATCATCAAAAACTATCTGAAAATCGTGATCGACCAGGTCAGCGCGGCATCCGGCGGACGGCGCGCCAGCGATCCGAACATGGAGCACCTGTTGATCATGCAGGAGGAGCTCGATCGCATCGCGCGAATCGTGCGAAACCTGATGGATTTCTACAAACCGAGCCGCGGCGTCCATCAGGCGGTCGATTTGCAGGAAGCCATGGATCAGATTCTGCGCTTGCTGGAACGCGACTGGGAAAAGCGCAATATTCATATCGAAAAGCGCTATCGGGATAATCTGCCGGCCACGTTCTGCTCGCCCGATTTAATCCGCCAGGTCTTCGTTAATCTGCTGCGCAACGCGGAAGACGCGATGAATGTGGACGGAAAGCTCACCATCGAAGTCGAGGTCGTTCCTGATTCCCGCTCCGGCCAAAGCGGTCAGGCGATCCGGATTCAAATCCGCGACACAGGCTGCGGCATCCCGCCCGAAGTCATGCCGCAAATTTTCGATCCCTTTTTCACCACGAAGAAGGAACAACAAGGCACCGGGCTGGGTCTTTCGGTCACGTACAGCATCATGCGCTCCTTCGACGGCGCCATTGACGTGCAGAGCGAGCATGGGCGCGGAACAGCCGTAACCCTGCTTTTCCCCGTCATCAAGCCGGATGAATCGCAGCCCCCGCCCGCGTCCAGCAAGATCATCCTGGGTTAAGGTTAAGATGAACGCCAGTGCACGGCCGTCGCAATAGATGACGGTGAATAAGGTGGACAACTCTGCAACGGACCTTATAACTGCTCCTATTCAAACGCAAAAAACCGCGGCATTCCAGCGGCCAGGGATCATATCATGAAAGCAGCAGTTCTCAAAGGAATCGGACGGATCGAAATCCAGGACGTCGCCGATCCCGTCATTCAGCGCGACAACGATGTGCTGATTCGCATGGGGCGAGCCGGCCTCTGCGGCAGCGATCTCCATTACTACACTACCGGACGCATTGGCGCCCAGATCGTGGAGTATCCGTTCATCATCGGCCACGAAGGCGCGGGAGTTGTCGAGGGCGTGGGTGCGGCTGTCAACGATCTCAAGCCGGGAGACCGGATCGCGATTGAACCGGCCATGCCCTGCTGGGAATGCGATCAATGCCGCGCCGGACGCCATCACACTTGCCGCAAGCTGCGCTTCCTGGGATGTCCAGGGCAATCGCCGGGCTGCCTGTCGGAATACATCGTGATGCCCAGCGAATGCTGCTTCAAGATTCAGGATAAGATGACCCTGGAGCAGGCGATGCTCTCCGAACCGCTGGCCATCGGCGTGTATGCCGCTAAACTCGCCGGACGTGTTAAGGGGGCCAGGATCGGCATCTTGGGCGCCGGACCAATTGGGCTTTGCGTCATGGCGGCGGCAAGGGCGGAAGGCGCGGAGAAGATCTACGTCACGGAAAAAATCCCGGAGCGCATGCAAATCGCGCGGAATCACGGCGCGGATTGGGCGGGAGACGCCCGCGATGGCGATATTGCGGATCAAATCAACGGGCTGGAGCCGGAACAACTGGACATCGTGTTCGAATGCTGCGGCCAACAGGAAGCGCTCGACGTTGCGCTGGAAATCCTCAAGCCTGGCGGCAAGCTGATGATCGCCGGCATCCCCGAAACCGACCGCGTATCATTCAGCATCGACCATCTGCGGCGCAAGGAAATCTGCGTGCAGAACGTGCGGCGGCAGGTCGATTGCGTACAGGCGGCGCTCGACATGATCGACAACGGCGTAACCGATGTCGATTTCATGGCCACGCATCACTTTCACTTCGACCAGATCGCGCAGGCCTTTGAACTTGTGGTCGGCTATCGCGATGGCGTCGTCAAGGCGATTATTGATATGGCGTGATGGATCATTTTAATTAAACACGAAGAACAGACAGAATAGAATGCAGAAGAAACAGAATCGAAGCGATCCAAAGCGACAGGCAAAAGACCCCTGCGATGCCATAAAGGAAATCCTTGTGTTTGCTGGGCAAGCCCTGTGAATAGAGCCATCCGAGAAACATCCCGGCGAAGAATCCCCCTGCATGCGCCGCGTGATTCAGACTGCGATAAAAAATGAAACTAAACACTGCAAAGTTCATCAGCCACTGAATGAAAAACTGCTTTTCCGCGTGGCGCCCCATGAAGTGGTTCCAGGCGATGCCAAAGCCGACCAATCCCGCAGCCACGCCTGACGCCCCCGCTGTCGGCGTGTAAGGACTATAAAAGTAAATATGCGCCAGCGCCGCGCCGATTTGCGTGAGCGTGATCAGCACGACCGTGCGCCACGGTCCGATCTCCCGCTCAAAATGCGGCATAACCTGATAGATCGCCATGCTGTTGAACAACACATGCATCAAGCCGTAATGCGCCAAGGCAAAACTGAACAAGCGCCAATATTGACCCTCTTTGATCGCAGCGTTGGTGGTCAAACCGCCGAAATGAAACACAATTCTATTGTTGGGAGTCAGCAATGCCTGCGCTCCCGAAACAGCGATTTGCCAGATGAAGAAAACGCCGATCAGAAAGATGAAGATGAACGAGACGTAATTGAATTCCGGCTTGGCCAGGCCGAGGTATTTGTAAACCAGCCACGCGCCATACGACGGCAGTTTGCGCCCGCAAGTATTACAGACGGTGTCTGACGCCAGGCTCAGCTGGCCGCAGCGGCACTGTTTATATTTGCGCGGTTTCGGCAGTTCATCGGGCTTGCGCTCCGGACTCGGATCATACGGGCTTTGCGACGGAATCCTCCGGCCGCGTTTGCGCTGCCAGTCCTGCTTCCAATAATGCAGTTTCCATCCCAGGCGATTCGTGTTGATCCCAAGCGCTCGCAGCAACTTGTCCAGCGGCTCCGGAAATTTAATCATGCGTATTCATCCCGGTTAATAATCCCATACGAATACGCCATCCCCACCTCGCACGCAAGCTTTATGGCTGCTCAAAGGGCAAGCAGTTCCCTTTACGACAAGTTGCCGCTTGTGGGCTGAATCAGCGATGCATTTGCGATACGATTGCGATCATCACCGGAATCTTTTATTGCCGCGCTGTTGGGCGGGTTTCCGGCGTGACCTGTCATTGCGGCTGAAGCGCGACCGCGGCAGTTCCGGAGCGAAATCCAGGGGATGCGTGATGTCGGCATGGTCAATGTCGAAGCCTTCGATGTTTTCCACGGGAATTTCGCGTCGCAGCAGACGTTGGATCTCACGCAGATGCGTGCGCTCTTCGGCGCTGACCATCGAGAGCGCAATGCCATTTGAGCCGGCGCGGCCGGTGCGTCCGATGCGGTGGACATAATCTTCGGGCACGTTGGGCAACTCGAAATTCACCACATGCGGCAATTGACTGATATCCAATCCGCGCGAGGCGACATCAGTCGCCACCAGCGTGCAAACGGATCCCTTTTTGAAAGCCGCCAGCGCGCTGGTTCGCGCGCCCTGGCTTTTATTGCCGTGAATCGCCGTCGCGCTTACGCCATCCCGGACGAGTTGTTTAGCCAAGCGATCGGCTCCATGCTTGGTGCGGGTGAAAACCAGCACCTGCCGCCAGGAGCCATTCCGAATCATATGCGACAATGCGGCGCGTTTTTGCGCCTGCGGCACATAATGCACGATCTGGGTCACTAATTCCGCCGCCGTGTTGCGGTTTCCCACATCAATTTGTTTCGGCTGGCGCAGTATTCCCTTTGCGAGATTCTTGATCGCATCGGAGTACGTCGCGGAAAAAAGCATGTTTTGACGTTCTTCGGGAAGCAGTGCGATGATGCGCTTGATGTCGCGCAGAAAACCCATGTCGAGCATACGATCGCCTTCATCCAGCACCAGCGTCTCAACTTTCGAAAGATCGACGGTGCGCTGCTGGGAGTGATCCAGCAGGCGCCCCGGCGTGGCGACCAGAATGTCCGTTCCTCTGCGCAAGTTCGACTCTTGCGGCGCAAAGCCCACCCCGCCGAAGACGATGGTTGTGCTCAGGCTTAGATACTTGCCATACGCTTGAAAAAACTCGCCCACCTGGGCGGCCAGTTCACGGGTGGGCGTTAGGATCAGCGCGCGCGGCGTTCGACGCCGGCCCTGGCCCTTCACCCGGCTTAACATCTGCAAGATCGGCAGAGCGAAAGCGGCTGTCTTGCCTGTGCCGGTTTGTGATCCGACCAGTAGGTCTTTTTGCTCCAGCACGGCTGGAATCGCCTGCGCCTGAACAGGCGTAGGAATGCTGTAGCCCCGCGCGTCCAGCGCGCGAAGCAGTTCGGTCCGAAGACCGAGTTCTTGAAATGACATAAATAAGTCCTGTTTGTATAGGCCCACCCGCGAATGCTGGGCCGGTCGAGGCTGTACGTTGAGTTAGCGTTTGAATCGAAGCTGAAATGGGAAGGTATCAACCGATTAAAAACAGGCGCAGACCGGATCGCGCCTTTAATGACGCAGAGCCTACCACGGATCGAGTTGTCGCTGTCAAGCATTATAATTCAATATTAATACAAATGCCAAAATCCGGCGTTTTGGAGCAAAGTCAGCAGGACGCTCTCCGCGCGAGTTGTGCGTCCGGAGTATTCGGCGTAACCGGAGACAATGTAGTATTCCCTGTCATGGCCTTCCGTGTCCCATTGGACATTGATGTTCTGCGTCGCACCCGGCGCCAGGCCGGTAATCGCCTCTTCGAAACGTTGCACCTCGACGCCAGCGGGATTGCGAATGATCAAAATCGCGTCGCCGGACGCTGTGGCGCCGCCGGTGTTTTTCACGGTCATGCTCAGCGCAATTTGATCGCCTTCGTTGTATTGCTCAGGCGACGCCTGAAGCGCGATAAGTTCCAAACGAGCGCCCAGCACTTCCATCACGGTTTCGTTTTCCGCGATCAACCGCGCCTGCGCATCGTAAATGCGCACCTCCACGCCGTACAACCCCTCTTCCATGCCTTGCGTGGATAAATCGAGCGTGAGCGTGCCGGTGCTGTCAAGATCGCGCAAGATGCGCAATGGCATGCCCGAAGTGGGAGCGTCATGGCCAAACGGCCGGATCGACACATCGCAAGTCACATCCATCGCCTCGCCGCTGTTGACCAGCGTCACGGCGATGGTTGTGGATTCGTCGGGCAGCAGAACGCCGGCATTGCGCCTCAATTTCAATTTCACATCAGCGTCGCTCGCCGTCTGCACATCGAAACTATACCCGTGATAACAGATCGCTTCTCCCTGTGCCGGTAGAATGCGGAAGGGATAAATCGTCAACACAAGCACATCAATGCCTTCGTCTTGACCGACGCTCCATTCAAAGAATTGCTCCGGCCACCACTGGTCGTCCGGCTCCGGCAGCGAGACCGCCGGACCTTCCATGACGCCGTTCACAGCGTCTTCATCGAGTTCCAATTCGATCCCGCTGGTGGTTTCTTCGTCGCTGATCCCGCTCAGCGTCACATCCAGGATGCGAAGTCCGTCGGCCAGCGGCCAGACCTGGCGATAGTACGGCACAACCGGATTGCCGGGAATCATATAAGAACCTTGATCGGTAAAGCGCACGCTGAGTTTGCCGTCTTCCTTCACCGCATACTCAAAATCGGGAATCGTAACATCGAGCGTCACATCGCCGGTGATCGCCGGGGCGGCGGACTGCTTAGGCGCCGCTCTTGGCGGCGCGGAAGATACTACGGAATCCAACCCTAACTTGGGATCGCCGTAAAGGTTATATTCCGCCACCCAGCGCCGGTTGTCGTAGTTCGACCAGCTGGACGTATAATCGGTGCGAAAATCGCGTTTGGCCTTGCGCAAAGCCGAACCGACGTTTTCCCGATCCCTGATATATTCCGACTGGAAACTGCGCGCGCCGTCGTTGTTTTCACCACGCGGCGAAACCTCTACCGCGCCGACGTACGCCGCGGCGCCGAGGCGCATAAAGTCCTCGCCTAATCCAGTGAAATCATCCCGATCTCCTTCATATTCTCCTGATTGGCAGGTCCAGCCGCAGACTACGGGATGGCCCGTGCCCAGGTCCGGTTCATTCAGCCTGCTCGTGCTGGTCACATCCGCCCAGCCTCTCGTGCTGCCATGACCACGGTAGACAATGTAATCGGAATCGGGGGCATTGGCTTCAAAATGATCGATCAGACTCGATCCGTCAACACGGCCACGCACCACAGTGTCAAAGTAGCTATCGGCCTGATCCTGCAAGTCGGCCACGCATGTGCGGAAGTAAGAATAACCGTCGCCGTCGCCGGAATACAGCGCGCACTTGTCCAATCCCAGGGTGTATCCTGTCCCGCTGTAGATCAATTGAAGAGATGTATTCAATGTTGTGAACAATTCATTCGCAGTGTTGCCGATGACGCGCCCCACTCGCAGTTCCGGCTCCCAGCTGTTTCCGCCGGTGTTGGCGTAAAGCATATCGCTCGGATAGATGTGTTGGGTGGTCCAGGTCCAGGCAGATACATCCACCGTATCCGCCGGCAGGATCTCCGTCTCTCCGACCAGCAGCAGATAGCCGCCACTGGAAAAGCCCGGCGCCATCAACTCCGACCAGGCTCCGCCCTCGACCAATAGATCAGTGATCTCGCCGCGGTCCAGCGTCATTGCCGCATAAGCCACCACGCCGTCCCGTTCCGACGCCAACTTGCCCATCGCCTTTAAAATCGCCATCACCTCGTCCCGTTGCGCGCGCACAGTGTCGGGATCGGAAAAGTATCCCCCGCCGAAATCATGCAGCAAATGATAAGGGCAGGTCATGATGATGTAGTCCATATCATCGCACACATCGCGGTACATGTCATAAACTGTGCCGCTATCAGGCGTCGCCGGAGGCAGATCCAACTCCCACTCGTCACGCTCGGAGAGAACCCCTTGCCGCCATTCGCCGCCATAAGTGACGGTTCCCTCCTCGCCCATGCTGGGCGCCACCAAGGTCGGCGCGGTCAGAAGCGGCATGCTCCGGATGATGATATTGATTGTGCAACCCGCCGGATAGGATGTGTAATTGGGATTGATGGAAACGATCGAGCCGTCATCATCGTAGTCGAAAATAATGGTGGGATCCGGATCATCGCCGCCTGCTCCTGAAACAAAACAATAAGCGTCGAATGCCTGAAAGCCTTCCAGGAAATAATCATCCAGACGAAAACTATCCGCGTCTTCCAATCCGACATTCTCAAAATTGAGTTCCGTGCGAACGCAGTGATAATACCCGTTCCATTCCGTATAGTTCTCAACCAGATCGAATTGCGGACGCTCCAGTACCGCATTATTCACTGTCACAGTCTCTTCGTAGGAACCGACATTGCCCCACGCGTCAGTGGCTTCAAAACGCACCGTGTGCGAGCCGTTTGTCTCCGCCAGGGTGTTCCAGTGAAAGGTGTGGTTGGCGTCGCCCGGATAGAATTCCTCCCGATCCTCAATATAAATCACCCGGAAAAGATCCGCTTCATCGCGCAACGCCCCGTCCACATAGAACGCCACGTTGTCCAGTCCGCCCGATTCATCATGCAGGCTCAACGGCATGTCGATGGTGTAGGAACAGGTCAGCGGAAAGGAGAAATTCAATGTGATCTGAGGATTAATCAGATCGTCCAGATAGTCGAAGATGCTATCGCCGGTCGTGAAGTTGCCGGCGGAATCAAAGGCCCGGATTTCCATGCTGTTGGCGCCAGAGGCAAAACGATGCAGGGAGACTTCCATCTTATAGGGCGCGCTGTAATCCACTCCGAGGAATTGCGAATTCATCCAGAATTCCACACGATCCACGCCAATGTTATCCTTAGCCGCGCCGATAAAAGCGACTTTCTGGCGGCCGATTTCACGAGGCTGGGCCGTGACGCTCGCCTCCGTCGGCGCTTCGGAATCGTCGCTGTCCGGTTGCGTCAGGAAGAACTGCATTGAACTGGTCGTCGCATTGCCGGCATCGTCAGTGATCGCCACGATGTAATGATACATCGATCCCGGCTCCAGACCGGTCAGCAGCGCGTCAAAGCTCATTGACTGCTGAGGATGATCATAGCTTTCGGTCAACACGCCCGCCTCGCGGCCATACAACACGCGAGCGTATACATTCTCATACGTCGTAAACAAGATATGCGCGGAGTTGTTGTCGACGTTATTCGCGTAGGGCTCCTGTTGAAAGAGAGGCGCAATGACGTCTTCCAGCCAGACCTCCGTGCGCGAATTGTTGTTTTCGTCCTCCTCGGCGATTGCAAAAAGCGAATCGGCGATCACAGTGACGTTGAACGTGGGATTCGGTGACGATGGCGTTTGGGGAAACACGCCGTTATAGCGTTCCTTTGCGTTCAATCCCAGTTGAAGGTCCACCGACACGAAATTAACCGCGTCCACCTGCATTTGCATGCGGAAGGTTTGCGTGGTGAAGGCGTCGCCCTGATTCTGAATCTGGTAGGCTGCGATTCCCTGACTATCCCAGATGTCCGTGACGATCAAATCCGGCTTGCACCAAAGAGAAACGGCATTGAGGCACACGATACAGAGGAAGACATAGTGAAATCGGTAGGACGAACGCATAATCGGCTCTCCACGCAATGAGGTTAACAACCCGAATCAGAAACAAGAAAAATCACAACAGAGACATATAAAAAAATCAAAGCGCCGACGTCGCCGGTCAATCCGGGATTCGTTCGTGGCGCTTCATGAAGCGGATGATGCTCCGCTTCGCATTTATTCGCTTTGATGCGCGTGAATCGCTTTCAACAAGGAAGACGCGGCTTTTTCCGCGGCTTTCTTGCGTGCGTCTTCACGCCCTTTTTCCTCTACCATGGCCGCGCTTTGGCCTTCCGCCTCGATCGACTCGAACACCTCAGCGGTTCCCAGATCGATCAAACGGCATTCCAATTTTGAAACAAAGTTGCTGGCGGGTTGTCCGGCAAGATCAATCTGACCGCGTTCGCGCGTCTTGGTGCGGCAGTCAATCGCCACATCGATCTTCAAATCCTCACGCCAGCGCTTAAGTTTCGAGGCGTCGCCGGATTCAAGGCTTTGGAGAAACTCCTCATGACGCACGCCCTGCAACTGTGAAAAATCATAGACGGTGTAGCCCTTCTTGCGCAGGATCTTCTCCAGGGCCATGCGCACATCATCAGCGCCCTCGTCTTCAGGATGCGCGGCCACGGCGATGCGTAAGCTTTCTTTTTGCTCCGGCGCTGACGGTTTCTCTTTAGGCTGATCCGATGGCGCATCCGCAGTTTTCGGCGGCTTTGGCGCTTCAGGTTCCGGCTCAGCCTTCTGCTCATCCGAATTTGAAACAGCTTCAACATTCTCATTGGATGTTGATGACTCGACACTGGCGCCGCCCTGCTTGGATTGCGTCGCAGCTTCATCCGCCTGAGTGCAGGCATAAAAGCCGATCAGGGACGCCAGGCACAACATCGCGAGATAACGTATGTTAGAAATCATCGCCGCCACCCCAGGTTGCATCGACGCGGTTCTGTTCCACGCCGGTGATTTCCAGTTCTTCCAGACCTTCGATGTCCATCAGTTTTTCCGCAAACGCCTCGGCCTGCATCGTCGCCTTAAGGCGATAAATCCCGATGCCGTCGTTGAATTTCGCAGAGCCTACGGACTTGACGAACCGAATTCCGCCCAGTTTCTTTTTCACCGTTGTATACGCGCGGAAATCCATATTCTTCACGTAGAGTTCCAGATCGGCGCCCTCGTCGTCGAATTCACGCTTCAACGCCTCAATCACGCCAACCACCACTTTCTTGGACAGATCGTCGCCGGCTTTTTGCAGCGCCTTGCTGGACGCCTTGCCGCGCGATTCCGAGCCATGGTTGGACTCCGCCGTCAGCGATGAGCGCAAACGACCCGTGTCCACTTTAATCAGCTTGGCGGTCAGGATCGCATCGTAACGTTCAAACATGACGCCCATCAGATTCTCGCGTCCGATATGCGTCGCCTCGGCCTTGTACGTCACGATCATCTCTGCGTCGTAGCGCTTGCCTAACGATGCGGCCGTGCTGTAGTCCTCCAGATTCAATGCCACGTCGCGCGCCTTGATCCGCTCCGCCTGATCCATGTCCACCACGTCGAAGCCTTTTTGCAACAAGGCTTCCTCGATCTGCTGACGCACATATTCCGTGTCCTTGACTGCACCGTCCACTTTTTCCACGCCGAACACCATGATGCGCTGATGCCCCGTCACTTCACGCAGCAATCCCAGCGATTGCAAGTCCACGGTCAATTGGCCCACAACCACGTCGGCGGAAATCTTGACCACATAAAAGCCGTCATCATCGCGGCCTTTGCTCAAAATCTCGAAGTCCTTGATGTAGCCGCGCGATTTGGTGAAAACCTTGTCCGCCACCAGATTGTAGTTCTTCGTCAGAGTGTCCGATCCGACAATCAACCCCGCGGCCTGATGCACAGCCTCCCGGAAGGCGTCCTCTTTCGCCTCATCAAAGGCGCGCCCCAAGTCTTCCGCTGCGGAACGACCTTCCACGACAACCGTATTCACCTCTCCGTCCTGGCCATAGCCTGCCGTTACGGAAGCAACTATCAGAATTGCAATCATCCCCACCACGGTCGGTAAAAAACTAAAGACGCGCATTTTTTATGCTCCATTTTGACAGATATTTCATGCTTTCAGCATCGCATCCCACGAATTCAAAATCCGCGAACGCTACATTCTCCAGACGCTGTCGCAGAGGAATGTTACGTCGATGGCTGAAGCGCAATTGTAGGGAATCGCTGGAAAGCGCGTCAAGCCCAATTCAGGGAAGATCGAACGGCTAATCTTCCGGTTTAATTGATTAGAATCCGACAGGCATTTTCACCATGCGATCCGCTTACAGCCCTAAACCGATCCTGAAATTAAAAAAACTTGCCTTGATCGGGATGACAGTGGATTGTACGATTCCATTGTCTTGTGAAAATCTTTCTTTTTTCATGTTTTGTTGACCAGAATCAAATCCTATCGCGCCAAGCGTCTGTGGTGGCGCGTAGAGCGATTTTTGCATATTTTAATGTTTTGATTGATGGCGTCATTTGTCGAGATTTGTTGGATGAGCCTCAGAACAATGGCTGATGCGCAAAATGTAAAATCCGGACGAGGCGGTGAATCTCTGATCGCCAGCCTGGTTTTTTGGGTATTGTTCTTTCTTTTTATTCTTTTCTATATTGAACCGACGCTGATTCATCATAGTTATTATCCACGCTGGCGGCTGCCGACGTTTGTTCCCGGAACGGATTTTTTTGCCGATTGGCCGCCTTTTCCCGGCAAACCAATTGTGTATCTGTCAGGATGGATGTTCCATTTATTTTACCTGTCGTGGGCAGGGGCATTGATCATCACCGCCGTCGCCTTTCTCATGTGCCTGGGATTGGACAAATACCTGAATGCGATCAGCGGAGACCGTGCGCGCTGGCTGCGATTTGCTCCCGCGCTGGTCGTGTTGGTTCAATACAACCATTACAACGACTTCCTGATGGAGAACCTGTCGATCGCCTTGTGCCTGCTGTCGCTGTATGCTTATACTCATTTGCCTGTCCATCGTTCAGCGCTTCGTTTTCTGCTGTTCCTGGCGTTCTCCTGCGCCCTGTATTATATCGCGGTCTACGCCTGGTTGTTATTTTTCCTGCTTGGCGCGATCGATGAACTGCTGCATCGGCGCGACTGGAAAATCGCGCTGGCGCAATTGGCCGCAATCCTGCCCATGCCCTTGGCGTTCGGTCCATGGATTTTCGACCAGGAACTCATCGATGCATACCGCAGCGTGCTGCCCTATGATCCGCAAATTGAAGAGCCCGAGCGGATCGTGCTCCAAAGTTTCCTCTACGTATTCATCCTGGGCGCCAGCCTGAGCTGCGCGTCCTGGAATCTTTACAGCAAAAAACGTAAGGCGAGTCACACGCAATTGAACGCCGCGCAAAAAAATATCGCCGAGACAACGGACGAAAAGCCAAGCTCAAGGCGATTGCGATTCGTTTTGACGACAGCCATTCTGCTGATCGTTGTCTTTGGCGCCGCCTGGCTTTCGACCGACCGAGTCCTCAAGATGCGCCTGCGCGTCAGTTATTTTGCCCAACACCGCATGTGGCCCGAACTCCTGCAGGAAGCGAGCAAACTCAGCGAGCACTATTACGACATCTCCTATTGCCATGATGTCAACCGGGCGCTTTATCACAGCGGACGGCTGCTGGATGACATGTTCGCGTATCCCCAGCCCATCGGCTGGCAGCTTTACCATGTCGGCGATTCATCGACTCCGCTAGACGCCACGGAAAAGCTGACGCGAAATATCAGCCTGCCTGAAACCTTGTATGAGATGGGGCGCGTCAATGAAGCTGAACACTTCGCGCTGGACGGTCTGACGAATTTAAAATATCACCCGCAGGGTTTGATGCAGCTCGCGATGATCAATATCGTTAAACATCAACCGGACGCTGCCCGCGTGTTCCTGCGCTCTTTGCGCAAAGATTGCTTTTACCGGGACGAGGCGCAGGCCGTCCTCGACCAGCTCGACAAGGATCCTGATTTCTCTTCAGATAAGCAGGTCCAGCAGATCCGCGCCAGCATGCCGGACATCGATAAAAGCGGCGAAAGCACACTGGAGGAGTTGCTGGCAAAGAACGAAAACAATCGCATGGCCTTTGAATATATGATGGCTGATAATCTACAAAAAGGCCAGTTGTCCGATATCGCTGAAAATATCAAGCGCTTTGCTAACATGAAGTATCCCGCGCTCCCCCGCACATGCGAGGAGGCGCTGGTGATTTATATGCACAAAACAAACACAACCCCGGATTTGCATGGCTATGCCATCAGCCAGGAATCGGTGGAACGCTTTAGCGCGATCAATAATATATTATTCAACAAATATCACGGCGACCCTGTCGCGGCATTTGAAGAATTGGTCGAGAATTACGGCGACAGTTTCTTCTTTTATTATCTCTACACATACGTCGTCACCAGAGATCCAAACGAGTCCACAACGGGCTAATCAAAAAAAACGGAAGACATGATGAAAGTATGAATAAATTCGCCACACTTTTGATCTTTTCTCTCTGGCTGTTTTGCGCATTCTCTTTCGCTCAGGATGCAAGCGAAACAGGCTCTCCCGCCGACCGTCTCCCCAAGATTCATCCCGATTATAGCGATGTTGTCATTCCGCCCAACATCGCGCCGTTGAATTTTTACATCGACGAAGCAGGAGACAGCTACCACGTAAAAATACATTCACAAACAGGCGATCCGATTGAAATACACAGCAATCAGCCAAGCATCGAAATTCCGCTAGGGCAATGGAAAGGCCTGCTCTCCGCCAATCGCGGACAGAAACTCTATATCGATATTGCGATAACGGACACCGCGAATAACCAACGCCGCTTTAAGACCATCGAGAATGAGATCGCGAACGATGAAATCGATCCTTTTCTGGCGTACCGGAAACTGAACCTGTGTTTGATCTGGAGAGACATGGGGCTTTTTCAGCGAAACCTGGAAAATTTCGATGAAACCATCGTCTTGCATAATTACTCCTACAATTATGGATGCGCCAATTGTCATACTTTCTACAACAATGATCCCCGCCATATGACGCTCCAGGTGCGCTCCACCCTCTACGGCACGCCGATGCTGCTCGTCGATGGCGATGAGGTCGAACCTAAAGCGGTGAAAGGCGAAGCGACGTCCGGCAAGGCTAACTTCGTCGCGTGGCATCCCAACGGCGAAATCATCGCCGTTTCCGACAATAAATTTTCGATGATGATTCACACGACCGGACAGGAATGCCGCGACGTGTTCGACGCCGCCGGCGATGTGGACCTGTATTTTGTGAAGACCGGCAAAGTTGTCAGCGAGAGCCAAATCAGCCAGCCGGATCGCATCGAGACCTTTCCGGAATGGTCGCGCGACGGAAAATATCTCTATTTCTGCAGCGCGCCGCAGCTGCCCCTTGATCGCTATGCCGAGGTCATTTACGACCTGATGCGCATCGCTTACAATGTTGAAAGCGGCGAATGGGGCGAACTGGAGACAGTGCTGACTTCAGAGGAAGTCAAAGGCAGCGTCGTTCAGCCGCGCTTCTCACCCGACGGCCGGTTTCTGCTGTTCAATGCCGCCCAATACAGCGACTTTCCCGTCGACAAAGCCAAAAGCGATTTGCACATGCTTGACGTCGAAACCGGCGGACATCGCAAGCTCTCCATCAGCAGCGAGCGCAACGACTCGTGGCATAGCTGGTCGAGCAACAGCCGCTGGATCGCGTTCAGCAGCCGAAGAATCGACGGCCGTTTCACCCGGCCATTTTTCAGCTATGTCGATGAAAACGGCGAAGCGCACAAGCCATTCGTATTGCCGCAACAGGATCCGGCATATTACGATTCTTTAACGCGAGCGATCCAGGTTCCCGAACTGATCACAGGCCCCATTCCTGTCAAAGGCCGGCAGTTTATCAAGGCGATGAAAGACAACAAAAAGCGCGCCCTGAGCGGAGATTCTCCCTGGAAATCATCGAAAGAATCCGTTTCCGACACGCCGGCGGCCAATCGAAACTTCCAATAATCAGTAAGCGCATCCATAAAATCGAGGATCACTTAATCTTCATAATGCAATTCAGAAGTTGAGTTTGCCTTGGTCGCCGCGCCGGATGTCCAAGGCGATGAAGAACCTGAACCGGTCTTCCGATTGGAGATGATCGCTTGAGTGAACTCTCTGTCTTCGATCTCGATCGGCGCTTTGATGAGCTCGGGAACATTATAAACTCGAACCAGCCCATCATAGAACGTCGGATCCTGTTGCGGCAATACGAATGGCTTGTGCGCTTCGCCGTTCTCATCGAAGTAACTGAAAAACGGCCGGGCGAAACGGCCGTCGATACGTTTGCTGTTCAACACGACCCAGCGTCCGTTGCTGCTCCAGCCATGCCAGGAATCGTTGCGTTCGCTGCTGATGGCCAATTTGCGGTATTCGCCGGATTCCATCGCCATCAGGTATAAGTCGCATTGGGCTTGATGAATGGGAAAGTCGCTGTATTCCGAGACGTTGAATAACAGAAAACGGCCATCGGGCGAGAAGCGCGGCTGCGTGATGCTGCCCTGCGCATCCTGCGCCAAAAGCACGGTCTCCAAGTCGCCCCATCCGCCGCTTTCATCATCATAGCCGATCCGCATCAGGTCGCATTGCACTTCCGGATAGCGCTTTTGAGGAACTTGCGGAGCGCTGCAGAAATAAAGGAATCGCCCGTCGCGAGACCATTCGGGAAAAGTCTCCATGCGGTCCGGCCGGCTGATCTTATCTTCGCTCACAACCTCGTGGGTGTCCACACGATACAGATCCAAATCACAGGCGCCGTCGAAAACATCGCGCACTTCCTGCGCCTGCGTGTGGATCAGCATGGAAAATTTATTGTCCGTGATGGCGATGATTTTTCCGTTGGGATGCCAGGCGGTGAATCCGACCTTGCCGCTGGTCGTATCGGACTTCGTCTGGATCGGGGCGATGTCATCATTATCCACCAGCAGCATCGGAGTGCCGTATTGCGCGGACCGCGCTTGCAACACCATGTGCTTGGGATCGTTTTTGAGATAACTATGGCAGTTGATGCATCCGTATCCGTAAGACCGATTGTGCGACACGATTGTCTCTGTATAGCTTTCCAGGTCGCGTTGATAAAATCCCATATCCCGCCACATAATGCAGATGTTGATTTTCCGGTACGCCACATAGGGATCGATTTCATCGTCCGCGATTTCATTTTCGATCGGCTCGAAGCGGCTCCATTGATTCTCACTGTCATACACATAGACGTAAAAAAAGAGTTTCTGCCCGCGATTGGACTCCAGCAGTTTTCTCCAATCGCTCATCGGAATCTCTATGCTGGGCTTGGCGCTATGAAGCTCAATCGACTTGCCGTTCGTTGAGCGAATCCTGACGAAATATTCGCTCCCTTTTTCCTCGATGAAAAAATTCAGCGGCGCGATGTTCGGCGGAATGACGACGCCGCAATAGTCCGGGCGGATTTGGGCGATACGATCAATCTTTCGGCTTGCATCATCCGGCGCGCCCTTGCCGCACTGGACAAAGGCACAAACGCAAACCAGCAATGCCGCAAGCGTCATAGATGTTGGCGTAAGAACTCTCATCGCTTCACTTTTTCTGAATCCGGTTATATCCATATAAATTATAAAAAAAGTAACTATCGCCGAACTCCGCTTCCAACTCGCCCTGAGCCGCGCGAAGATTTTTATTGTTGCTTTGAATGATCCGGTCAAACTTGAAAAACCGCTCCTGCGTCTCCGCGCTGATCGGATAGCCGTTTAAAAAAGGCCTCGATTGCGTGCTGTGCATGAAAATCAGGATCGCTTCCTCGCACGCGCGAGGGATCGCGTCATAATGCAACTCCGCCATACGCGCAGTGTTCGTCACAACATCAGCGACTTGATTCGTCTGCAGATAATACGCCATCAAGTATTCAAAAGCCATGCGGTTGTTTGGATTGATACGCAGCAAAGTTTCCGGCGAGCATTCCTCAATGCTGTCCTTGACCGGCATGAAGGAGCGTATTCTTTGGATTTCTTCATTCGAGGTGAAATCGGGATCCGCATCAAGCTGATCCAAAAGTTCCTGCGCCTCATTCCGAAAGATAAAATCCTCGCGCAGAGCGATTAAAAATGTGCGGGCGGCGTCCGGTTGGCGCTTGACGATGTTGATCAGAGCCAGCCGTTTCAACACATGTGGATGGTACATAAGACCGGCCAAGGCGTCCAAGGCATAATTCTCAGCTTCATTGACGCGCCCCATTTCATACAATGAGTCGCAAAGATTTGAATTCCGCCCCATTTTATCCGCCGGGCTCAGCGAAATTGAATCGTCCACCTTATACAGTTGCCAACCCGCCACTTGGGGATAGTGGAAAAGGTCATCCAGCAACCGGCCGCTGTGATAAAGCGCGCGAGAGACATCATGGCAATAGGCGAAGTCGTAATCTTGTGGACCAAGTTCGTTCGCTTCGCTGAGCAATTCCGTCCACATCTCATGCTGAGCGAAGCACTTGATCCGGCGCCGCTGCCGTTCGACATTATCGGTTGAGAGAAAAACAGCGATGAGGACAACGATCAGCAGAATCGATGCCGCAAAAACAAGTTGAAGCTTGCTCGCGACCGGCTGTTCTTGAATTTCAGGATCTGTTTCCTCGATTTCCGGATCCGCGTTTTCCGCGGAATCCGTCGCGTTGACGGAATAACGTTTGAAGCTGTCCTTCATTTTCCCCGCATAAGAGCGCCAAAAGGCGCCGAACAGACCGGCAAGCGGAAAAAATAGATAAAGAAACAGATAAAGCCAAGGCCCCTGAAAACCAATGATCAACGGCTCATACGGAAGCGTGCAGAGATATGCGCTGGCCAAGGTTTGATCGAAGACAAGCATGGAGGCGATCAGCGGAATCAGCAAAACCGAAAGGAGCGCCGCAAGACCGTTGATCCAATGACGCTGGTGAAAAACTTCGTAGCTCGCGCAAAGCGCCACAAAGAGCAAATAGGAAAAAACCGCCGCGTAATACAAAATCGCGGAAAGCGCCAGAAATATGATCAAACGTAGCAAGGGTCGCAGTTTGGACGCGTGCAGATACAGACACACAAGCAGCACGCCGAACGCTATTGAAATGTTCTCCATTAAATAATGGCAATACCGGCTGTATTGCGCCAGCAGAACGATGGCTGGAACAAAGCGAAGCCAGCGCAATCGTCCGTCGCTCATCGCGCCGATGTATTTATCCGCGCCCCAAAACAGAATCCAGGCAAGCGCGGTGATGCTGGCGGCGCCCGCCCATGAATAATAAAAGATATGGAGCAGCCATCCTGCCGCGAATACCGCCAGTTTGCCGGGATAAGCCGGCAAATCGCTGAAGACATTCAATCCCGGGACGTACGGCGGCAAGCGCCAATGGGCGAAGTGGCTGATGTGAATCAGCGCCGGATCGATGTAGAGATAGACATCGAGGAAAAACAGCAGAAAAAATATCAGGCTCGGAAGTCGCTGTATGAAGTTCCAACCGGACCGTTGCTCAAGCGAGTTCGGCGTGAGGGGCATGGCTTACAGATCCCGTGATCCGCCGTTGCTGACCACCGCGGCGATGGCGTCCATCTCAAACAATAATTCATCACGGCAAACATCAGCGACCACGCATACGGCGGGCATCGCGTCCAATCCCATATCGCTGGCGACTTCGCGGAAGGTCTGGAGGTATTCCGCTTTTTTCAGGAACACAGTGGCGTCGCAGATGTCCTGAAGCCGGGCGCCCTCCGGACCAATCAAGGCTTCGATCACCTCAAGTGTTTTAACGATTTGCGCGCGGATGTCGCCGATGAAGAGGCTCTTGCCCTGATCGCAAATAGAAGCCGTGCCGGAAACCATAACCTGAACGGCATTCGGTTCGCGGATGCTGACCGCGCGTGAAAAAGCCGAGCCGTAGCGAAAGGCGGATTTCTGTTTGGCGCCGGTGATATGCTCGACCGACAGCGACGAGCCGGAATCATGCACTACGGCCAGCACATCCATCACGCATGCCGCGCCGTCCGGATTGCCCCCCTGAATGCCCGTGCTGGCGGGCAGATACACCTTTTCCACACTGTCGTTATTCGTCGTTTCCGGAATGATGCCGAATTCTGTATACTTGGCGTTGCGCACCGCGTTGAACTCATCATACCAGCCCAAAACATCCGGGAAATAGATCCACGTGCGAACGACATTGCGGTAGGAAGCGCCTTGTGTGTGCAAAATCGCCTCGACCCGGTCGAACATTCGAGCCGCCTCGTCACCATTACTGCCGTTCTCTTCCGTTGCCTGGCGCCCGTGCATGTTTTGCAGCATGATGTATGTAGCGCCGTTTTGTTTCCACCCGCGGCCGCAAGGAACGCCGTCCTCATCGATCGTCCATACGTCGTCTGCGGCTACGGCGCAAACCTGCAGACCGGAAAAACCTTCGCCCCACGGCGGATCGCTCTGAATATAGGTCAAGGGAGGCTCTTCATCGACGCCGTTCTGGCGCAGGAAGTCTTTGCGGATGGCAAGGATGCCGCTCCGCGCGCTGGCGCTGCCAAAGATGCGTTCGTGAACGATTTTCAGATTTTTTTGGCTGAGCAGGCCGGCAAGACGTTGATATACTTCTGTTGAGGTTTCAGCTGGGGCGTTGTCTTTTTCAACCAATGATGCGTTGATATAAACCTGATTTTCTCCGATTGCAGCAGTATGGAATCTTAAATTCTTCATGTCAGTTTTGCTTTTTGCCATCTGTTTACCTCGACTGCAATCTAAGATTTTCCGGATAAACGAACGTGCAACCTTCGGAGATTCATGTCGCGCTTGAGCGTTGAACTAATCCTCTTTAGTTATTGAGATCGTTTTCAGATTTTATCCAGAGTGAAATATTTTGATTTACAACTGGAAAAATCCCGAGTTCCAATGGAGTCGGCTCGAGGGAACCCGTTTGCCGTAATTATGGTTCGACCGTGTTGAGGCTTTTGGCCAAAAGGAAACCGACAAAAAAACATTGCAAATGCTTAGCTTATGTTCGCCCCCACGTATGTCTTCCGACGCCACACGCTCCGCTCCATTTTCTTTCCTGCGGATCATGCATCATACTGGGATTTTGTAGCAGCGATCTTTTTTCTGTCAAGCCCAAATGCTGCGCATCAAGAAGCGGCGTACGTTTTTTTCATATGTTGATGGAGACAACCATAACTCCTTGAATGATGAATCGCCTGGCTTTAAATTTCTGATTAAAATGCATCATCCAACGAAATAGATGATTGTCATAATTCGACAAAGCGCACCGCGTTTACATGTACCGTCATGAAGACGCGGGTTGTTTCACGTTGACAGCGATAGAAGCTATGAATCATAGTTAACAACGACTTGGCTCAGATCCATGCAATCCATGCGCCGAGCGCTGGAAGCATCTCGAATCGAGGTTTGAAACCAATGATCCAGAGAGATTCACTGTCAAATTCCGTGTCGTACAGATTGCCGGGAATGCTGATCACCCTGGCGATGTTCATCCTCGCCGGCCGGTCCGCGCTTGCGGATTACATTATACTGAATGATAACGGCCGGAAAGTGGAGGGCATTGTCCTCCCCTATACGGATGAAGATAAAACCATCTCCATCCAGACCACCACCTCAAAACTAACCTTTCAACTCTCGGAAATCAAATCCGTCGAAAAGCATGAAGAATATTACACTTTCATGCGCATCGGCCAACAGTATCACCGGGAAGGCAACTTGGATAAAGCCGGTGAATACCTCAAGCGCGCCTTTGAATTAAATCCCAATGATCAGGATGTGCAGGACGCCTTGAAACTCTACGAGCGGACGTTGGACGCCGAAGCCCGCAAACAGCAAAAAATGACGAATCAGCAGATCGATGACACCATCGATGAGATCGTCAAACTGACTGAAAAAGCTCAGTTTGAAGAGGCCCTGAAACGATACACAGCGCTCGCGGAACTCGATCCTGACGAGGTACGGAAAATCGAGTTCCGCGACGTGCTTGTGCAAATCTACTACCAATGGGGCCTGAAGTGCATCGACCACGTGGATTCCGCGGGAGCAATGAAGCGCCTGGAACAAGCGCGTGAGATCAATCCGAATTTCAAGCCGGCGCTCGATAAGCTGATCAAACTCTATGAGGGCGATCCTTCGAAAGTGGACGAGGTGCTCAAGTACTACACCGAAATGCTCAAACTGAATCCCGGCGATGATAAAATACGGCTTAAAATCGCCAACGCCAGCATGGTGAAAAAAGACTGGGATCAGGCAATCGAACACTACAAGGTGTTGTTTTTAAAAAACAAATTAAACAATCCCGACATTGAAAATAATCTGCGCACGGCCTTCGAGAACAGCCACCAGGAGAAATCCAACAGTTTTGATTTCGAAGGGGCCAAGCAGACCTACGAGGATTTCGCGAAAGTTTTTCCGGACATCGACCGCACGCCGATTTTTAATTATGAATACCTGTTGCGAAGACAGGAACTCTCCGACGACAACATCAAAGGCCATCTGGAATTGGCGCAGTGGTGTATGGACAACGGCCTGGACGACAAGGCGCAACGCCACTTTTTCCATGTCCTGCGTTTCGACAAAAACAACGAAGCGGCGTCCAAGGCGCTGCTGCATTACGCCACGCTCGACATGCAGGACGCGCGCAACGTATACCAAAAAGGCAACTACGCCGGCGCCATCAATCTCTGCGACGAGGTGATTGAAAAATACTCCACGACGCTGCCGTCCATCGTGCAAGCGGCCACGGATCTGCAAGAAGAGGCGCGCATCAAGCTGACCGCCAAACTCAAAGATCAAGCCCAGCAAGCGGAAAGCTATTACGCCAGCGGAGAGCAAAACTTCTCCCAGGCGATGAGTTTCTTTCAACAACTGAATGACACGCGATATACAGAAACCAGCGTCAAAATCTATAATCCGCGCACAGAGGCTATTCGATATTTCAAACGGGCCAAGCGCGATTATCAGACGGCTGCGCGCCTGGATAATACCTTAAACATAAAATACAGCATCTCGGATAAAATCAAAGACTGCGATCGCTATATCGACAGACTTGACAGCGGCGCTCTCCCCTTGCCGCCCAAAAACCGCAATCGCTAGCGAACGGCGGCGCAAGCGCGCATCAGTCTCGAAAATCTCCATCGAATCCATGTGCGGCGCTGCATTGAACACGAAGCTGCGGCAAGAAAGCCTTATCGAACAAGGAGAAAGTCATGGCGGAAAAAATGCAACCTGAGAAAAAAGGCGGACACGGGATCATCAGCTTTCTGATCTTCCTGATCGCTGCCGCCGCCCTGGCCGTCTCATTATTCGCCTGGGCGGGCGTCCCTGCGCCCAAACTGCTGCACGACGCCGTTCAAACGCTCCAAGGAAAAGAGACTGAAAGCACAACCACATCCAATGATCAATCCGCCTTCGAGGCCGTGCGTCAAAAGTTCACGGAAGCGCTGGAATTGGCCGGCGATGAAAAAACCCGTGAAAAAGCCATTGAAAAACTGAAAGAGGCGGGTGAATCTCTTAAGGCATTTGAGGAAAACGCCGTTCCCAAAGCGCAGGAAATGATCGAGCAGGCGAAAGAAAAGACCAATGAGGCGATCCAGACTTTGCGCGAGACCACCCGCGAGTCGCGCGAAAAACTCGGCGATATGATCGAATCGTCCGACAATCCCGAAGAAGACAAGGAGTAAAGTCTTTTGATGACGTCACGCATCCCACGAAACCGCCACTTGATACTCTGCGCGATGACCGCGTTGATCGCCGGAGCGATTGGCATTGCTCCCCGCGCCGCGGTGGAATTCACTCAGATTGAACGTCAAAGCCAGGCGCTGCAAGGTCCATGGAGCGAAGCCGCCCCCGGCGATTGGATCATCCGCGAACCGGACGGCGGATTGACGCTCTGCATCGACAGCCAGGGACGCCTGATCGACATCGCCCGCAAAACGGCGCCCGTCGATTTCTTCAGCAGCTTCGCGCCGGCGATCAACGGCTCCGCCAATCAATGGAAGAACGTCGTCATTCAACCGAACGGGCTGGAGCTGATCGTTGAAGCGGAGTGGGCGCAAAATCTCGCTTGTAAAATGAAAACCCGGTACGCGCTCGATCCCCGCGCCTACATTCTGAGCGTCGCCACGACGCTGTCGAACGAAGGCGAAGAAGCCGCCGGGCCGCTGCAACTCGGCGACCAGATCAACTGGGGGCTCTTCAACCTGTTTATCCCTGAAACGAAATCGGGGCTGCAACGCAACGCCCAAATGCAATCGGTGGAGTTCGACGCTCCATGGATCGCAGGCACAATCGATCACATCTGCCTTGGATTGCTCTCGGATCAGGGCCGCATTTCCGGGAAACACGCCAATCAGGACACACAGCTCGTCCTGCGCGAGGTGGAATCCCTGCCGCCCGGCGAGAGCGTGGAATACACGCGCCGTCTGCGCATCGGAACCGCCGACCTCGGCTTGATCAGCAATATGTACTATGGTCAGCAGGAACGCGGAATCACCCGGCTCGAAGGCCAGGTGATCGACAACTCGACGAAACAAGGCGTCGCCGGAGCGATGATCCAGTTGCTCATGACGGAAAAGCCAACCGATCCAGACCTGCGCCATATCACAATCGCCGAAAGCGACGAAGCGGGATTCTTCAACCTCGCCTTGCCCGCCGGTCATTATCATATCAGCGTGAGCGCGCAAGGCTATCGCACGCAAACGCTCCCGGACCTGCTGGATTTAAAGGCGAACGACACTCGCAAGCAGACCTTCGCCTTTTCAGATGCAGTTTCTCAATTGAAGATCCGCGTGAAGGACAAGCAATCCGGCGAGCCGCTTCCCTGCAAACTTGTGTTTGAATCCACGGGCAACTCTCCGGCGCCGCGGCTCGGTCCGATGCACGGCTTCCCCGCGGCGTATAACGTCCTGTACGTACCAGAGGGCGAGGGGCAAATCACGCTGTCGCCTGGAGCTTACCGCATCTTTGTCATGCGCGGCCCCGAATATTCCATCGACACGCGCACGATCAACATCCGCCCAGGCCAGATATCGGCTTTGTCCGCCGAACTGGAACATCAAATCGACACGCCTGGCATGGCCTCCTGCGCGCTCGGACTGCGCACGAACCGCTCCGACGGCCTGTTGACCCCGGAGCAACAATTGCAGGCATGCCTGTGCGAAGGACTGGACGCCGTTGTTGGCGGCGACGTGAACACTTGGACCGATCTCCAAGCCGCCGCCCAGAAGGCCGGCCTCAGCGAGAAGATCGCCGTCTATAACGGCGTTCGCATCATCCCGGAAAAGGCCGGCGCTTATGGCGAGTACTTTATTTTCCCCGTTGAACAAGATCCGAAGATCAACGGCTTGCAGGACCGTGTGCAGCAATGCGGCGATGACAGCGAAGCCGCATTGAAACTACTCCGCGAAACGTTCCCGAGATCGTTGATCGGCGTCGGCAAACTCGCTGAAGAGAACGGCTATTTCCGCCACTTCGGCTATCCCGGCGAACTGAAAAATCCGCCGCAACCCGGACCGGACGGCGCTTCGTATAACTTCGACATGATCGAGGTTTTCACGGATAAATTCGAGAACATTAACAGCAAATCGCATCAAAGCGCCTACGACATCCTCAAACGCCGCCATTCCCGGCCGATTTTCGCGTCGAGTTTCGGCCGCATACCTCTCCTGGAAGAGCCGGGCTATCCGCGGATGTATGTCGCTTGCGCGCAGGATAATCCCGCCAGCTTCGAGCAAGACGAGCTTTTCAAACACATGCGAGCCAATGAAGCGTACATCTCCAACGGCCCGATCCTTGACGTCCAGATCGACGGGAAACCTTCTGGCAGCCTGGTGAGTCCCGACGAAAACGGCAGCCTCTGGATCCACATGCGCATTTACGCTCCTCAATTTGCCGACATCAGCACATTGGTTGTTCTGCAAAACGGCAATACGCATTGGATGACTCAGCGCGGCTCAGCGGGAGACGGCGTGCTCAAGTACCCGCTTCCAGATGTCGATCCATCCGAGTTTTCCGTCAAAGTGACGGAAGATGGCGTCATTACGATCGCCGCAGTCAGCGCCAAGCTGGCCTATCCCCTGCTGACACCTATGTTCACGACAGAGGGCAGCCAGCCAGCGAACTTTATGGCCGTTTCCGGTCAATTCTTCGTTGACGCCAATCGCGACGGGAAATTCAATCCGCCGAGTCCGGGCGATCGCCGGCAAGAAGACTTAACCAAAAAACCGCCGACTCCCATGAAACAGGATACAATGACGCTTCCATAAATCCGGCGTTCAATTGCACTTGACGCCTCATGACCATGCACTTATGATCGCCGCCCTTACGTCCATACGTAATTGCGGCGATCATTATCATCAGCAGCGGCGCATCACTATACATGCGCACGACAAACGATAAGGAATGGAATTCATGGCCAAAAAACGCGCGCTGATCACCGGCATCACGGGTCAGGACGGCTCGTATCTCGCGGAGCTCTTGCTCGCCAAGGATTACACCGTATATGGCTTGATCCGCCGTTCCAGCACATTCAACCGCGCCCGCATCGAGCACCTGTATCTCGACTCGATGCGCAAAGACGCGCACGCCGCGCCGACTGACATCAAACTCGTCTACGGCGACCTGAATGACGCCAGCAGCCTGAATCACATCATCCAACAGACCAAGCCTGACGAGATCTACAACCTCGGCGCGCAAAGCCACGTGCGCATCAGCTTCGATGTCCCCGAATTCACCTGCGATGTCACGGCGCTGGGCGCCTTGCGCCTGCTCGAGGCGTTGCGCGAAACAGGGCACCAGTGCCGCTTTTACCAAGCCTCGTCCTCGGAAATGTACGGCAAGGTCGTTGAAACGCCGCAGACCGAAACGACTCCGTTCCATCCGCGCAGCCCTTACGCCTGCGCCAAGGTCTTCGCCCACTGGATCACCATCAACTACCGCGAAAGCTACGGCCAGTTCGCCTGCGGCGGGATCCTGTTCAACCACGAATCGCCGCGCCGGGGCGAGAATTTCGTCACTCGCAAAATCACGCGCGCCGTCGGCCGCATCTCCCACGGCCTGCAAGCCAAACTCTACCTGGGCAACCTGGACGCCAAGCGCGACTGGGGCTTCGCGGGCGATTACGTCGAGGCGATGTGGCGGATGCTGCAACAAGACGAGCCGGACGATTATGTGATCGCCACCGGCGAGACCCATTCCGTGCGCGAATTCCTGGAATACGCCTTTGGCCGCGTCAATCTGGACTACCAGCAATACGTCGAAGTCGATCCCAAGTACTATCGTCCCGCCGAGGTCGATCTGCTGCTGGGCGATCCAACCAAGGCCAAACAAAAACTGGACTGGTCGCCTCAAGTCACCTTCAAGGAGTTGGTCGAGATGATGGTCGATCACGACCTTAAGCTCGCCGAAAAAGAAGCCCGCGACAAGCAAGGCTGAAGCTGAAGTCAATCCCTGCTGTAGATCCGTGCTTAGAAGGGATACAGCCTTTATTATTCACTGATGTTACGCACCCTTGACGCCTTGGACTGCGGCGGCCATGCCGCCGCCTTGTGTTGTGCGAAAATCCGCCGGATTAAGGACAAATTTCCTTTACTCAAGGCGCAGGCATGGCCTGCGCACTCCAAAGTTGGCGCGAACGGCGCGAACTGCGTAACATCAGTTATTCAGCAACGCTAAACTTACTGTTGCAATTCCACACAAACCTGTTCCGTAATTGCAATATTCCACCATGCGCGAGGCGCTTGATGCGGCATCCTTTGCTGATCGTCACCACGGTCCTGATTTGCGGCATGATCACCGGGCAATTCGTTTACCTGCCGCCGCTTGCCGTCTTTCTGGCCAACGCCGCCGTGCTCGTGATCTGCGCCTTCGAAATCATCCGGCATCAGCTCAAACGCGGACCGCGTCCGCAAGGGACGCTGCTGTTCATCGTCGTCTTCTTCGTCGGCCTGTATCTGCAAAATCAGTTGGCAGTCCGCCAGGTGCGCGCCAGCGAACGGCTCGCGCTCCTCGAACAGGGCGGCAATTCAATCATATCCGGACGGCTGACTGACGATCCGGAACTGCGGGATGGATTCGGATTCCTCGAAATCGACCGCATCCAAATCCGGCAAGGGGCAATGAAGTGCGAGATTCCCGGCAAGCTGTTGATCCGCCTGCAAGGTTCGGCTTTCTCGCAATTGGCCGCCGATCCTCCGGCCTGGCACGACTGGATCGAGGCGCGCGGCGTCGTGCGGCGCAACACGGGCGGCCGCAATCCCGGTCCGCCGGATTATTTCGACTTCCTGCTGTCCAACGATATTCATGGCTGGATCGTCGCGCGCTCTTCCAATGATATCAGGCTTGTCGAAGAAAAACACCGGTCGCCCCTGGCCTGGGCGCGACATGCGGCGCAAGGCTGGAAGGATCATTTCAGCGAAATCATCGCCCGGCGCATGCCCGGCGAATCGGCGGCGATCATGCAATCAATCTGCTTCGGGCGCGCCTATCGCCTCGGACCTGATTTACGCCGCGATTTTATGAAGACCGGATTGATGCATGTCTTCGCCGTCTCCGGGCTGCATGTCGGCATTTTGGGCCTGATCTGCTTCTTCACGTTTCGTTTTCTACGCGCCGGGCCTCGGCTTGCCGCCGTGCTGACGCTCATCGTGCTGCTGGGATACATGCTGATGGTCGGACCGCGGCCGCCGGTTGTACGCGCCGTCATCATGGCCGCATCACTCACCTTGTCGCTCTTCATTAAAACCCGCGTGGACCATCTCTCCAGCCTGAGTCTCGCCGCGCTGCTCATTTTGCTCTGGGAGCCGCAACAGCTGCAACAGACCGGCTTTCAACTTTCCTTTCTCGCGGTCGCTGGCATCCTGTTTTTTACAAAGCCGATCTATGGCTTGCTTTGCTGGAAGCCGCCGGAAGATGAAACGCTCTGGCATTCCCGCGTCCGGCGCGTCTGGAACCATTGCGTGCCCGGCGTGCTCGCCGCCAGCCTTGGCGTGCAGCTCATGGTCGCGCCGGTCATCGCCGTTCGCTTTCATTATCTCCCGTTGCTGGCGCTGTTGCTCAACGCCGCCATTTATCCCTTGGTAGTAGTGATCATGGGATTCGGCGCGCTGATCCTGCTCACCTCGACGCTCTCGCCAGGTCTCGCTGGAATCGCCGCCACATGCGGCGAATTCTTCTGCCGCATCATGGCGCTCGTTGTGCGGCACGGCGCCGACTGGCCTCTCGCCTACTCCGAACAGCCAACGTGGCCGTGGTGGGCCGTCGCAGCATACTACCTGATGATTCTCGCTCCGTTGACCGTGCGCCGCATCGAAATCGATCAACGCATGCCCTTCGACAGACCCAAGCAGAACGCAGTCCTGCTCATGCAGTTCATCGGTCTTGTCTGCTTCGCCGTGTGGATGCCGCTCTTCTCGCATCCGCCGCGCGACATCACGATCACATTCTTTGACGTCGGACAGGGCGACTCCGCGCTGATCGAATTTCCCGCCGGACGCACGGCGCTTATTGACGCCGGTCCGCCCAGCGCCGCGCGGCGCGCATTGCTGCCGTACTTCGAGGCGCATGGCATCCGGCGGCTCGATCTCGTGATCGCCACTCACGACGACCTCGATCATTACGGCGGCTTGATCGAACTCGCGCGTGAAATCCCCATCAGCCAGCTGCTGATCCCGCAGGATCCGACGCTGTCGGAAAAATTCCAACGCATGCTCGACGACGCGCACGCACGCGGCGCGCAGATCCATGCCATTTGCGCGCCCGCCTCGATCCCGGATTTTTGCGCCGCGGAATTCGAGTTTCTGAATCCCGCCGATAATCCTGTTGAAAATTCTTTCCGGGATGACAATGATTTATCGCTTGTTACGCGCGTGACATACTTTGACCGCACGTTTCTCTTCACTGGCGACCTGACTTTCGAAAGCGAAGCGGATTTGCTCGAACGCCGCTGGGACGTCGGCGCGGACGTGCTCAAAACGTCGCATCATGGCAGCAAACATGGATCGTCGCCTGCGTTTCTGCGTGCGGTCCATCCCGCTTACGCCGTGATTTCCTGCGGACGAGACAATCGGTTCGGCCATCCGGCGCAGGAAGTGTTGCAGCGGCTCCGAGCCGTCAACGCGCGGATTTACCGGACCGACCGGCAAGGCGCCGTGGTTATCCATACCGACGGAAAATATCTCCAGATCGAATCCCATCAGCAAGAGGCGATGCTCCATGAAACGAATAGCGCTTTATCTCGCGTTGACGCTGTTGCTCGCGGCCTGCGCTCCGCGGCGTCCCATTCAAACTGACTCCACTGCGACGGAGGCAAGCGCGACGGCCTCAGCCGTCGCTGAAAAGGCCGAATCCGTCGAGATCGTCAAAGCGGAGGAGCCGGATTACGACGCGGAACAACGCCGCCGTCTCGCCGAAATCCGCCAACGGCGCTATCGCCTGCTCGAACGTAAAAAACGGCGGCTGGAAGAACAATTGATCGCATGGGGCGTGCGTTTCCCGCAAACGGGGCTGTTTGTCCCATACCAACGCGACCAACTCGCCTATTGGGACGCCAAGATCGAAAAAATGCAGAGCGCCATCCAGACGCTGGAAAAGCTCGTTGACGAAAAAGCAATCGAGGTCACTGTCCGCGAAATCTCCGGGCAAACCGCTAAATTGCGCCGGCTCGAACTGAAAAAAAAGATCGAATTCAACACGCTCTCACGCAGCGAATTAATGGGATACCTGATGAAAGCGCTCGACAAGGAAATCCCGCCGCAGGAGATGCAAGCGACCGAGTTCATCCTGACTCATATCGGATTGACGCCGTTCGACCTCAATTTACGCGAGGTCTTGCTCGGTTTTTACACGGACCAGGTCGGCGGGCTTTATGACGATGAAAGCAAAAAACTTTATGTGATGGAAGATTTTCCGCTGAAGCAGGAATTGTCGCGAGTCATCCTGGCTCACGAAATCTGCCACGCGATTCAGGATCAATATTACGATCTGTTGAATTGGGAAATACATCCAAACAACATCGACGAAGAGGGCGGCAACGACGACCGCGCCATGGCCGCTGCATGCGTCGCGGAGGGCGACGCCACAATCCTGATGGGCGAATGGGCCGCGCAAAACCTATCCATCGGCGTGCTGCTCGATCTGCCGAAATATCTCTCGCTCAACCAGAAAGCCATGAGTTCCGCCCCTCAGCCGCTGATCGACATGTTCATCTTCCCCTACATGAGCGGCATGTACTTCATGCAGACGCTCCGGCTGGAAGAGTTTGAGCGCCCGGGACTTTATGAGCAGCCATTTATGCATCGCCCGGAGTCCACGGAACAAATCATGCATCCGGAAAAATACTATATCTTTCCCGATCCACCCACGCCGGTGACCCTTGTGGACATCTCCAAAAGCCTTGACGATGGCTGGCAGCGCGAGCTGACCAATGTCATGGGCGAAAGCATGATCAAACTGATGTTCAACCAATGCTGCGGCGTCGAGACCGCCTATGACGCCCACGTCGGCTGGGATGGCGACCGTCTCGAGCTGTATCGCCATACGGATGGCGGCTGGCTCTTCGGCTGGGTTACGGTGTGGGATTCCCCGCACGACGCGGAGCAATTTCAAGCGGCGTATGAGCAAAAGATCGAGTGGCACAAACAGCGCTGTGCCGACGCCGGCCGGCCAGAGCCTTTCGGCTCAATGACGCGCAACGGCGCAGTCGTCATCATCGCCGAAGGCAGCGCCCGCGAACCCGTCGAAGCCTGGCTCGAACAAGCCCAGAAACAAGCCGCCAACATCGACTTCAAATAACCCCGGCTACGAATTAAAGATGTAATCGAAATCGCCATCGAAACCGAATAGAACGCATCTCATCGTGCCGTCATGACGTTGTGGTGAATGAATCAAGGTTTTCTCAGGAAAGAAACCGCCATCGCTCAGGCCGGGATATCGCCCATACCGAACAGCGCCTGAAGCTCCGCCGC
>JAFGJS010000079.1 GCA_016928995.1 Candidatus Sumerlaeota bacterium
AACGTCGTTTCTTCATCCTGAGAATCCATCCTTTCCGTGGTATGGATTCTCTCATTTCCCATGGTACAGATTAAAGGGGCAAGTACCGAGCGGTTCTCGAAAAGGGCTAAAAAACCCGTTCCATCACACGGCAGAGTCAAGATTTGCCCAGTGTGATCAACAGTCCAAATCTGAACCATGAAAAAAGATCGGGATTCGCCTTTGCTGGCGAATCCCGGATGATGCTCCAGATTATCCCTTAACGAATTCCAAAAAACGGGCTAGCCAAGCCGCTGTTTTGCCTTTCAGTCGCCGAAGTGTTAGTCATTAAAGAAGTGCACCACGACCGGAACGGCCTCGTCTCCCAAATCCGTGTCAGGACGCGATTGGGACTCGATGGTAATATTGGTGATGTGTTGATAGGTGTTCAGTCCAAGCATAATCTTGGTGACCTTGAGTTTGGTTTTGGCGGAGACATAGAAAGTCCGATTAGTCCCGAGGTTGGTGGTGACTTTGATCTTCGCATATCCCTGGCCGCGCGAGTTGGGATTAAGCACATCGAAATACACAATGTTTGAGTACGGCACATATACATTCATCGTTTTTTCGAAAATCGTATCTGGCGCGACGGGATCCAGGGAATAACTCCCGCCGTTATTCACCTCGATCGACAATTCGGAGTCGTCGTAGTTCACGTAATCCACGCGTAAGGCATAGTCGCCGATGACGCCGGATAGCGACTGCGATGACAGCAGCTGCGACAGGTTAATCGAATATCCGTCGACCTGGTGCTCGAATTTATAAGCGATGCCATAGGGCTCCGCAACTTGCGAGGCAAGAATGGGGCCGTATGATCGATAGAGATACACTTCAACATAATCGTTTTCAGGATTCTGAGATGGGAACGCAAGGTCGAGATATGTCATGCCTTTGGGGAAGAAATAGGATTCCAGCATTTCCTTCGTATCATCTTGAAACATCGCCTCCAACCTGGAGGAGACGCCGGTCAGATTCTCGCGATTGTCGGGAGACATGACATAGTGGAGCGGATAGCCTGTGCCTGTCGTGCCTTCCACGAGTCTATCGTTCTCGAAGATACTATCATCATTCAATCTCTCCCACGTATCCCATACCATGCTGGCTCCGCGAATGCCATATCGTTTGAAAAGTTCGGTTTGAATCCATAGCGCATCTTCGACTTTTTCGAAGAGGTCATCGGAATCAAAGTAGTATTTCGATTTAGGCTCTGAAACGGTCTCTTCGTCCTTTAAAGCGCCCATAATGTGGAGTTCGCTGCTCCATGCGGGCTTGGCGAGTCCGAGACCGTCATGGCGCATCGAGCGCATCGCTTTCTGGAGATAGGGTTCACGGCGATCCGCGAATTCTTCGAGATATTCATCTGGATTTGTATAGGGTGCAGCTGCGGTTTCACCGTCCGCCCAGGGATAACGATCGCGGTTGAAGTGAACTCCTGTGCAATCGAAATTTGAGGCGTTAAAGGCGAACGGGCTTAAGGGTACACGCGCTTCTGTGATTGTCTCAACAGGGCCTGCGCCGCCGGGGTATTGTGTCCAATCATAATGGTATTCTACGGCATTATATCGATCGGGGGAAGGGCCGTAATCCGTGTCGCCAACCGGACGCCTTTGGCGGTAATTGCTGAATACCGAGTTGCCGACGAGAGGGGCTGTCTCACCGGCGTATGGGGCTATAATCGCCGCTTTGCATGCATTCGCCCATCGAATGGTCAGAGCGTCGGCAAGCTGCTCTTTGCCCTCCGGTGTTGTTGTGTCATAAGGCGTTGAAGTTCCAGCCAGAGTCACCTGTGATACAATTCCGTCAAATGGCGGTGTCGAAACACAACGAGCATAGTGGTCAGCATTGGATGAATTATCATAACCGGAATAATGGGGAGGGTCGAAAGGATTTGATTCATTATTTCCTTTTGTGGTGAACTTGGCTTCGACCATGGGGTTGACCATGAATTTCAATCGAGGTTTGCTTTGTTGCGCGCATATCGCGACTTCCTCAGTGCGGAATCGAGCCATAAATTCTCCCCAGAAAAGGGTGAACTGGTTCATGTTATACTTATCGGCGTAATCATATAAATTAGAGATAGTATCGTTTCCGAACTTATCACCCGGGAGCAAGTATATAAAGTTCTGATACTCCAGATCGACCAAACTTTCCGTGGCTCGAACATGGGTGCCAAAACCTGTGCATGGAGTCCCGGTATCATGCCATTCAGTGCATTCGCTATCGTTAGCGTGAGGTGCGAAATATGCTTGCGGAACCTCCCAAGCGCTCAGCTCCACGACGATATCACGGCTATTTGCCTTGATCATAAATTTGACCATATTATCAATATAGTTGATATTGAATGTTTCGCCAGCCGGAGGATTCTCTGTCACCGCCTTGGCGTCAACATATACCCGGATTAGATTGTAGCCTTCCGTTTGACACCGATCTAGAAAATCATCGATGTAGCCGCTGCTATCCTTCTCGGTATAGTAAGAGTTTCTGAAATTCACAGCGGTATGATGACCGTCTGCTTCGTCATCTTCGATATGACACCAGCTATAACCCAACGGGATGAATTCATTTCCATCGAGGGTGAAGGTGGCAGGCATGATTTTCTGAACGAACATGTCGCTGCCGCCGCCGCTGTAGCTGCCGCTTGCGGAGAGTCCAGGGACAACTTCATAACCGCTCGTGGCGTACCCCGTCATCACAGCATGTCCATAATCGACCACATCGAGATCCAAACCATAGGAGTCCGAAGGAAGATTATCGGAACCATAGGTGTTGATTGTGATTAGTTCTCCATCGGGTGTGAATTGTCCGTGAAGCGATTTATGTTGGGTGTAGGAGACACTATTCTGGACCTTCGTGATCGTGGCGCTTCCGTATACATGGGGATAGCCGTCGGGATCCAGGTCAATCGCCCACCCGCCGTCATCATAGCATGCGATGGTATCGGTGCCATCATAGCCGAACTGAGTCGACCATTGCTTATCGAGATCGGCGTCGTATTTGATCAGAATAAACTCCTCGCTCATCGCTTCGCCGTATGAATGAGCAGTGGCTCCTGTCGCTCGCGGAGAATTTGATTGACCCGTAATGTAGATATCCCTGTTCCCCTCATCGTCGATATTAAGAGCGATGTCGCGCGCGTAATCGAAATAACCGGCGCTGCCGTTGGTGTCACTCTCATCACTGTTGTTATAATTGTTGAGATTGATAGACTTTATGTAAAATGTAGAATAAAGATTATAGTATGTGCCGTGATCCATGTAAATATAGTTATTGTTGATGGGCATGTAGATCTTATTGTTCGATGTATCAACGACCATCTTGCCGGGAATGTTGTCTGTCGTGTCGCCGATGTAGTCGCATTTCACAATATTCTCATCGCCGCCGCCAGGAATTCCATCCCCTAGAGTCAGGCGACAGATAAAACTATTATATCCCGTGGATACATTATAATAGCTATGCCCAGATGATGAATAATAAGCAAGATTATACGATGTTGAGGCGCCAAGAATATGGAGTGTTCCATCGCTGCCGAGGAAGCAATCGACTGCGAAGTCGTCTCCCGCTCCACCGTAGAGATATCTTGCCGATGCGTTTGGATTGTTGGCATAGTTTCCACTGGCATCTCTCAGTAAATAATACTTTATGATTATATTAGAAGTATTTTCAGTCGGGGAGCTTGGGTAGTTATATGGCGCCCAAGCGCTAAACTGACTTACGGGAGATGTGGAATGACCAATGACGAAAAGAAATTCATATCCATAGTAGTTCACAAAAGAGAGGCTGACAAACTCTTCATCTCCATCCATCGATATGATATCCTCCCATACGTGTTCATTTCCTACGCCGTCGTACCATTTGCATAGATTCCCGTCATTGTCATATTTCGCGAGGAAGGCATCTTTGCCTTTGTTGTTGACGCTGTTGTCTTTAAAACCCGCGACGAATGTGGAGTATGAAACGACATTGTTATGCAATTCTTTGTAGGCATAAACAGCGTTGCCGTGATCATCGCCGGAGGTTCCATAATAGCTGGCCCAGGACGGAATGTTCGTGCCGAGTTGCGCGAAGGCTTCTGCCGTCAGCGCGACGAGAATTCCCAGCGCCGCGAGAGTCGTGATGAATTGACGCGGCCTTGATGTTCTTGGTGTGTTCATAGGTGGTTTCCTCGAATTAGTGAGATTGGATGGCTCCTGTCATGCTCCTAATGATTTCCCCATGAACTCCATGGAAGTCATTGAGCCGGTCGCGGATTTTCAATCATGCAGGATGGATTGTCAAAAGGATATCAACGCTTTTTGATTCAATAACTGATGTTACGCAGTGCGCGATGATGGCATCTTTCAATCAGGACGCCTGCCACGCGCTGCCGCAAGCAAGATGCCTGTGCCACATTTTCGCCGGCAATCCGCTCACACAGTCACGGCGGCCATGGCGGGGTCGCTCATGGGGCTGAGTTGCATACGGGCATCGAAGTATTGGGCGCGGTAGGCGATGGTTCCGCTCTGGCCGGGCGGCATAATGTGGGTGTACGGGCTGTTGGCAGCGCCGGCCAGCAACGGATGTTTTACAACGATCAGGCGGGAGAAAATTCTCCCGCCTGATTCTTCACCAATGCCCCTCGTTAATGAAAAGCTGCTTCATTTCATTTACAGCGTCCGGCGGTTCGTCACGTTGCTGAAGGGGGAGGCGCCGGTGCTGTTGATGGCTTTGACGGCAAAGAAGTATTGCTTGCCTTCCTCCAGGCCGTCCACGGTGAAGCGGCTCGACGTGGGATTGCCCACGGGGCGCATTTCCGTGGTGCTGGCCGTTTCGCCGATGTACACCGTGTAGAACGTGGCGTTGGCCGACGGCTCCCAGTTGAGCGCGATGGCGTCCGCCGAGACTTCCGACGCTTCCAATCCGATCGGCGCGGCGGGAACGGGACGCTTGGCCGGCTCTTTGCGGCTGGTGTGGCCGAACGCGGCCAGGATCGGCTTGAACAGCGCCTTGGCCACGTCGCGGATGGCGATGTATTAGTCCTTGGCCGGGCCTTCCACCAGTTCCCGCAGTTCGGCGCGCAGCTGCGACAAGGTGGCTTCGACCGCCTCCACCTGCGCCAATTTGGTTTGAATGGCGTCGGCGGTGACGGTCACACCCTCGGCGGACGGCGCGTTGGACGGCCAGTCCGATCCGGCCTGCGTGATGCCCTGCGCCATGTTGCGCAGATCGTTTTCCATGATCAGCGGGTTCGTGCTCGGTCGATTGATTCCCATGTTTCCATTTTCCTTTCGTGAGATTTAAAGCCCGAATCATTCGCGGCATACTGCATTCGACGCCGGAATCCTGAATAGGTTTCTCAATTTCTTATAAAAAAACCCCGGTTCCGGTAAAACCAAGGCTAATTCCAATGATTTCAGCGCATTAAGCACATGAAAAAAAGCACGCCGGCGTGCGTCAGGAGTGGTCCAGTCAAATAGAATGACCGCTCAACCTAAATCGATATACCACTCCGGACAAATAGTCGGAGTACTCCGAATAAATAGTGTGACCAGTTCGACTAAATAGCTGGACCAGTCCGCATATATAGACTGACCGCTCAATATATATAGTACGGCCACTTCAAACAAATATAAAGACCGCTCCGAATAGAACGTTTGAGCGCTCCAGCTCAATATCCGGACTGTTCCGGTCAAATTGTATGACCGTTCGAAAAAATAGAAACACCTTTTCAGCGAAGGCGATTCGGCGCACGCCTGCCGTCCTGCGGCCGATGACGTCCTCGCAGGATTGGGCGGCGTCTGAATATGCGAACCTGAATCTGTGCGTCCGCGTCTGCGAATCGTCAGTTTTTATTTGACCCTGCGACTTGTTTCTTTTTGAGTGCGGATATGCCATCATCAATTCCACTTAACGATTCCAAAGCATTCTTTCGTTCACCGGCCGGGCTGCTGCTGATTACGCTTGTGCTGATCGCGTGCCTGCGGCTTTACGGCGCGGCATACCACTCGCTCTGGCAGGACGAGGCAGTCTGCGTCTACAAGGCGCAGGACGGCTTCGCCCGCACCGTGGAGATTCTGCGCCAGGAAAATCAGCCGCCGCTGTACCACTTCACGCTGCACATCTGGATGCGTCTCTTCGGCGACGATCCGGGGCCGTTGCGCATGCTTTCGTTCCTCTGCGGATTCCTGCAGATCCTGCTTATCGCCTGGACCGCCCGCGTGCTCTTCAACGGCCGCACAGCGTGGTGGGCCTTGCTGATCGCCGCCGTGTCGCCCGCGCTGATCGAATTCTCTCAGGAAATCACTCCATACGCGCTATACTGGCTGCTGAATTCCGCCGCGTGCCTATGTTTTGTGATCGGCATGGAGAAATCGGGACGACGCACAGCCGAGGGCGGCTGCGCCAGATCAAGCTGGGCGCGATGGACGCTGTACGCCGTGCTGCGCGCCGCGTCGATTTACATGCATTACTTCGGTCTGTTCTTCCTGATGGCCGAAGGACTCTGGGCCTTGATCCAATTCTTCGGCCGCCGCCGCGCGTTTTTCGCCTGGTGTGTGTCGCTTGCGGGCATCCTGCTGTTCTTCGCGCCGTGGCTGCCGATTTTTCTCGAGCAGCGCCGCCGCGTCGCGGGTGGATTCTGGGTGCAGAGCATGGCGCTCACCGATCCCAAGAGCGTGATCCTGCCCTGGGCCAACATGCTGCGCCAATGGGTTATGTGGTTCCCGCAGGTCCAGCACAAGCCCTGGATTTACATCACTCCCGCGGCGCTTCTGCTTTTTCTCGGATTGGCTGCCTGGGCGATTTTTCGCGGGGGGCGTCTGCTGTTCGCAAAGAAGCTCTTCAGCACAGCCGAGGGTGAATCTGCCACATCAGAAGCAGTCGAGGCGCGCGGCATTGCGCTTTGCTTGATCTACTTCTTACTGCCGCCGGTCACGGTCACCGTTCTCGCCCTGCGTGGTTCCGCGCCGTTCACGCCCAAGTATCTCCTGGGCTCCGCGCCGTTTTTCTACATCCTCGTCGCGCACGGCGTTGGGCTCATCTCTCAGAATGCCTTGCGCAGAACCTTGGGAGGCGTCTGCGTCGGACTCACGCTCATCGGCGCGTTGCTCTGCGTCGCCGCGCCGGATTACCGGCCGCCGGAGTTCAATCGCGCCGGCAGGCAAATTCAGGCGGCATGGCAAGACGGCGATCTGGCCGTTGTGTATGACAGCGACACGTTCGCCGGTATGCATTATTACCTGCGCGCGCTGCATCCCGAGATCATCTGGCATTGCCCTCCGGATTATGAGGCGCCGTTCTGGCAGGGGCTGGAGGGCTACGATCAGTCGAAAATCACGCCGGACATCGCCCCCTGGATCGCCTCGCGGCCGCGCATCTGGATCTGCATGCGGCTGCATAACTCACAGCCTTGGGCGAAGGACTACGTGGTGTCATTGCGCGAGCAAATCCCCGAAGCGGCGCTCAGCGACGCGGGTTATCGCGTCGTCAGCCATCGCATTTACCTCGGCGTCGAGGTCTGCGAACTGGTCGCTGATCAAGACGCGACGCATCGCCGCGCTCCAAATTGAATCTCACCAGAATATTTTTGAAACGGCGAAAATGCCCAGCCCCAGCGACGCAATGCCCACTGCCCGTCGCATCGCGATTTCCGATACGCGCTTGACGGTCAACGTGGACAACGGCACGGACATCATCGCGCCCGCGCAGAGCGGCAACGCCAGTCCCCAGCCGATCGACTTGCCCGCGGCCAGATACGCGATCAGGCCCGTAATGCAAACCAGGGATTCGGCCAGCGACGTGACCGCGACGGCCTTGCGCGGCGACAGTCCGGAAACCACCTGCCCCGCCGTCACCAGCGGCCCATAGCCGCCGCCGCTGAGTCCCTTATTGAACGCCGCCACGATGCCGATCGTGATGATCGAATTCCGGCGGTACTTCAATTGCCTGCCCGCGCACCATAGCGTGATAACGCCCATGCTGATGACGATCACGCCGATCAGCAGCGTCAGCAGCGTTTTGGAGATGCGGATCGCCAGAAACACCGCGAGCAGCGTGCCGATAACGCTCAGCAGAGACAACCACATCGCGGTCGACTTCGCCTCGCGATCACGCAAAAAATCCACATTGCCGTCGCGGTGGTGCAGCATCGCGGCGGACAGCCCGGTGAGAAACTCACTCAATAAAACACACGGCACAACCTGCAACGGCTCCATTCCGCAAAGCAGCAGCAACGGAGTCAACGTCGTGCCATAACCCATGCCCAGCGCCGAATCCACATATTCGCAGATCAATGCGGAGAAAAAAATCGCCAGCACCGTGAAGCGGGACATTTCTGAAAAACCAGGGATTTCCCAACTGAGCGACGGGATCGCGCCTTGCAGCAAATACGCCCCGATGATGACAATCATGGCCGCGCCCCAGATGCGAATGCGGCGGCTATTGATGAGCGCAATCGGTCCTACCTGTTTGGATACTGCCTCTTGCATGAAAAACCCCTCTCCCCATTTTTTTTAACTGATCTTTCTTAGCTTTATGCACATTGCATGCCATTCTGGACCGGGGAAGTTTCTCGGACTCAAGTATTCATTTCTCAATATTCTACATCGACAGCGAAGAGTTTGCATTATTACCATGGCATTCATACCTATTAAATATAATTGACAATCATTTATATAACAATGTAAAAACTGTTATATATAAAGGAAAGTGCCATGCGAAAATTCAAGGATCTGATGCTCGATGTCTGGCGCGAAGTCTCCCAGCACCTGGAAATCGGCCAATCGATTTCCGCTATCGCCAGACTCCTGGAACGCGAACTGCCGCTGAAACAGCTCTGCCTGCGTCAATTGCTGGAGCAGGAATGCTGTCTGATCGATCTGGCGCAATGGCGAGTCGGCAACGATGCGCCGCCGCCGGCGCGGACGACGCTGACACATACGCAGGTCAATCGGATCCTAAAATGGCGTCAGGATTCCAAGGCCATCGTTCATGCGCCTGGCGAACGACTGCATCCATTGCTGCGATTAACAGCGCCGGAACATGCATCATCCGCGGCAGCAATGCTTGCATCGGCCTTCACCACGTCTCAGCATGAGCATGGTGTATTGATCGCCGTGGCCAAGCCGAAGGCGCGTTTCACACAAAAACATGCGCAGTTTTTCCAGATGCTTTCCAGGGCGGTGCTGGCGGCGATAGAAAACGACAGCCGTCTGCGCGAGCTGGAGCAGCTCCGCAAGGCTGCCGAGGCCGACCGGCAATCGCTGCTCCGGCGTTTGGGCCGCGATGAACTCGCCGAGGACGCCATCGTCGGCGCAAACACCGGCTTGCAGGAGGCGATGCGCCGTGTGGAACTCGTGGCGCAGTCCGGCGCTCCCGCGCTCATCCTGGGCGAAAGCGGATCGGGCAAGGAACTGGCCGCCCGGGCGATCCATCGCCGTTCCGCACGCTGCGATGGTCCGTTCGTCCGGGTCAATTGCGGCGCCATCCCGCCGGAGTTGATCGACTCTCAGCTCTTTGGTCATGAAAAAGGCGCCTTCACCGGCGCTGTCGATCAACGGCAGGGCTGGTTTGAACGCGCGGATGGCGGAACCCTGTTTCTGGATGAAATCGGCGATCTGCCACTGGCCGCGCAAGTGCGATTGCTGCTCGTGCTGCAAGACGGATGGCTCGAGCGCGTCGGCGGACACAAGCCGATTCAGGTCGATGTGCGGATCGTCGCTGCGACCCACAGCGATCTGCCCGCGATGGTCGGCGAGGGCAAATTCCGCGAAGACTTGTGGTATCGCATCGCTGTGTTTCCCATCATCCTGCCGCCTTTACGCGAGCGCAAAGACGACGTCCCCGAACTCGCCCGGCACTTCGCCAGGCGAGCGGCGCGGCGATTCGGTCTGCGTCCGGTCATGCCGGCGGAGGATGACATCCAGCTTTTACGACAATATGACTGGCCGGGAAACGTGCGGGAATTTTCCGCCGTGATCGACCGCGCCGCTATCCTGGGCGACGGCGTCCGGCTGGAAATCGCCAAGGCGCTGGGCATGAGCCCCAGGAAACTCAATGAAGCCGCCGTTGAAATGGCGTCATCCATTGACGCTCAAATTCCTGCCACCTTGACGCAGAGTTTTCCTTCTCTCGAACAAGCGACACGAGAGCACATCGAGCGAGCCTTGCAGCTGACCAACGGCCGCGTGGAAGGTTTTTTTGGCGCCGCGCGACTGTTGCGCGTCAATCCCAACACTCTGCGCTCAAAGATGCGCAAGCTCAGTCTTGACCGAACTGCTTATGCCCAAACGTGATTGCGACGGGCGATAAGCTCTTGACGGCTTCACGATCCATCATGAATGATCGGCGGGATTCACTCAACCGGTCGAGGCCAGGCACGAGGCGCATTTGAGCGCGGGAGATGATCGATGAGCATTGGGGCGTTGGGCTCCCGGCGGCTTCATATCGAGCATGACGCCGGTAAGCGCAAACTCGGGGGAGAAGGCAAACCGGAATCCTCCAATTGTGATATTGTTGATCGATTGCGCTCGCCGCAAGCACGGAACTGCCTGCTGGGTCTGCTTCTCGCCATCGCCACCATCTTCGCCTATCAGCAAGCCTGGAACGCCGGGTACATCTGGGACGATGACTTCTACGTGACGGATAACGAACTGCTGCATGCCCCAGACGGCTTAAGACGCATCTGGTTTTCGCAGGATTCCCCTTCCCAGTATTTCCCGCTGACTTACACATCGCTGCGCATCGAGTACGCCCTCTGGGGTTTGAATTCCTCGGGCTATCATTGGACGAACATCCTGCTGCACGTGATCAATGCGTTGCTGCTGTGGTTGGTCTTGGCGCGTTTGAAACTGCCCGGACCATGGCTGGCGGCGGCGATTTTCGCGCTGCATCCGGTTCATGTGGAATCCGTCGCCTGGATCACGGAGCGCAAGAACACCCTCTCGCTGTTTTTTATGCTGCTCTCCACGCACGCCTGGCTCGCGTTCGCCGAGGAGCGCCCCAAGACATTGTGGCGCTATTACGCGCTGGCGCTGCTCCTCTATGCGCTGGCGCTGTTCAGCAAAACCACCGCCTGCACGCTGCCCGCCACGCTGATTCTGGTTTTATGGTTGAAGGAAAAACCGATTAACTGGCGGCGATGGGTGCAGGTCATTCCGTTCCTTATCCTGGGCGTCGCCATGGGCCTGTTCACCATGTGGTGGGAGCGCCATCATCAGCACACCACGGGCAAGGACTTCGGCTACGGCATGCTGGACCGGCTGCTCATCGCCAGCCGCGCCGCGTGGTTTTACATAGGCAAGTTGATCTGGCCGCGCAACCTCACCTTCAGCTATCCGCACTGGACGATTGATCCAAGCGATCCGTTGGCCTACAGCTGGCTGGCGGCCTGCATCGCGCTGGGCGCGGCTGTGGCGTACGTCCGGCGATTTTTCGGACGCGGCATCGAAACCGCGCTGGTCTTTTTCGTAGCCATGTTAAGCCCCGTGATTGGCTTCATCATGCTTTACACCTTCTGGTACACCTTTGTCGCCGACCACTACCAGTACGTGGCCAGCATCGGACTCATTGCGCTGGCGGCTGGCGGGATCACCATGGCGTTCCGTCGTATCGATCAGAAAAATCCATATATCAAGCCTGTGCTATGCTGTGCGCTATTGGTGGCGCTGGGCGTGCTGACCTGGCGGCAGTGCGCGATGTATGAAAATAGTGAGACGCTATGGCGGGCGACGATTGAGCGAAATCCCGAAAGCCTGATGGCTCACATCAACCTGGGCAGCGAACTTTCCGCCAGGGGAGATGTGGACGAGGCGATGGAGCATTTTCAGCGAGCGCTGGAGATTCAGCCTGGAGACGCCGTGGCCGCTTACAGCTTGGGCAACGCCTTGCTGCGAAAAGGGCGGCTGGACGATGCGATGCCGCTGTTTCAGCGGGCCGTGAAGAACGATCCCGGCGATCTGCTGGCTCATTATAACTATGGCGTTGCCTTGATGGAAAAAAGGCGGGTAGACGAGGCGATTGCGCGCTATCAAAAAGCCCTGACCATTGATCCGAAGTACTCCCCGGCGCACTACAATCTCGGCATCGCCCTGTTCCAAAACAAACAGGCGGATGAGGCGATTGCTCATTTCAAGCAAGCCTTGGAACTTCAACCCGGCTTTGCGGCTGCGTATCATAATCTTGGCATCGCCTGTTCCTCGCTCGGACGGCAGGGGGAGGCAGCGGAGTATTTCAAGCAAGCCGTGGAATTGGAATCCAACAATGTGGCGGCGCTGAATAAGCTCGCCTGGATTCTGGCGACGTCGCCCTTGGATTCGCTCCGGGACGGCGCGCATGCCGTCCGTTGCGCCGAACGCGCATCATGGCTCACCGGTCATGCGGACCCGGTCTTGCTCGCCACGCTGGCGGCGGCTTATGCCGAGGCCGGGCGATTCGACGATGCCGTGAAGACCGTCCGGAAAGCCCTTCATCTCGCCCAGGTCCATAATCTTCCTATCACGGATTCCATCAAGGAGCAACTCGCGCTCTACAAAGGCGGCGCTCCCTATCGCGATACCGGTCAATCCAATACAGCAACACAATGACCACCAGGCTTTTCGATGATTGATTAAGCGGATTATTGCAGAAGGAAGGAATGGAGCCAATGGGGAGACTCGAACTCCCGACCCACGCATTACGAATGCGTTGCTCTACCAGCTGAGCTACATTGGCTCACGTTGCATTTTCGAAACGCCTCGGGCTTCGCGAAAATGCGGCGGGATTATTGAGCGGCGTCCATCGGCTGTCAACAGCAAATTGCCGCTTTTAAGCCTGCTTGATGCAATTTCCTATGGATTATTGCCCATGGATGATTGCGTATCGCGCATGGTCAGGGGAGGAGCTGATGCCTGTTTTGGTTTTCAGCCATCGATCTCAACACGGATCGAGAACTTTTTGCTCGCGGAACCTGTAATTCATTGAATTTCAAAGCGGGTGCTTGTTAGGCTGCATTCATCGCATGTCACGCGAGATCACCTCTTCCTGAAAGGCGGCGCATGTCCGGCAAGGCTGCGGAAATCGCGGAGCGCATCGCTCCGGTGTTGCGCGAAAAACCGCTGGCGGCGATCGTCAGCGGTTCCGGCCAATCGCGGTTGGGACGGCGGCTGGGGCTGAAGCCTATCGCCGCGATGAGCGCCTTGCCGCATTTCCATCGGCCCACGGTCGCCGGACATTCGGGCGAGATCATGGCCGGCCGCATCAGCGGCGCGCCTGCGATGCTGTTCGCCGGGCGCTGCCATTTTTACGAAGCGCCGGAGCCAGAGCAAGTGTCGCTCGCCGTGCGCGTCTGCGCGGCGCTGGGCGTGCCGCGCGTGATTTTGCTGAATTCGGCCGGCGGCTTGAATGCAGCATTTGAGCCGGGCGAGCTGATGCTGATCACGGATAGCGTCAATCTGCAATTCCGCACGCCGCCGCTCAGCCAGCCGCAAGGCCATGAACGCGCCGGGTTGAACCTGTGCGACATGTTTTCGCTGGAACTGATTCATATCGCGCGCGAGCAGGCGCTTCAGGCAAAGATCCGGTTGCACGAAGGAACCTACGTCGCGATGCCCGGTCCGGCGTATGAGACGCGGGCGGATATCGAGATGTTGCGCATGGCCAGCGGGGACGCCGTAGGCATGTCCACGCTGCCCGAAGCATACGCGGCGCACGACGCCGGGCTGCAAACGCTGGCGATCTCCGTCATCACTAACTCCTGCGTGCGACCGGCCGCCGAGACGACGCATGCAGAGGTGCTGCAGAACGCCGCCCACGCGGAAGACAATCTTGCCCGGCTGCTGCGGGCGATCCTGAAAAAACTGGCGCAATAACGATGCTGGACGATCTGCAAATCATCGACATGGTGGAGCGCATCAAGGCCTGCGTGTTGCAAGGCCAATCCGACGCGTTGGAGCGCGTGCGCGCCGAGTTTGATAAGGCCGGCAACCAGCCGCCGCAATTCTACAAGCAGAAATTGCTTTCCGTGCTGTTTGACATCGAGGACGAGCATCCCGCCGGGCGCCGCAAGTTGCGCGATCTGGTTTGCCGCCTCGAGCAGCCGCCCGAGGAACTGCTGGACGCCAACGCCGTGTCCGAGGAACCGGCGATCTATCCGGCGCGCCTGCAAGCAGAAAATCCGTGGGAGAAGCATCCGCAATGGAAACGCCGCGATGAACTGCGCCAGACGCTCGCGCAATTCGGCGCGTCCGGCGAGGCGCAATCGCCGTTGATTCGCCGGTTTCAGGCGTTAGAGAATCCGCGCGCGATCTATGACGCCGCGCGCAAGGAACTGCCGTCGCTCAGCGGCTTGCGCGTGTATCGCTTTCTGCTCAAAGCCGGACTGCCGTCCATCGTGCCCGATCAGCCGCGCCGCACGCTGCTCGACCGCTTGAACCTTGTGCTGCAACAGGAATCCCACAACGCCTGGCCGGAGCGTTTCTTCGCCGCTAGCGCACGGCTTTCGCACTTGTCCAGCGAGCCGTTCTGCGCGCTGAATTATCTGCTTGGCGTATTCAGCGGCGCCGTGATTCAGCGCGACTTCACGCCCATCTGCACGCGCCGTCCGCGCTGCCATCTCTGCCCCGTGCAGCAATACTGCGCCTACTTTCGTTTTCATCGCGCCGACGCATCGACGCGCGAAGGCTCAAAACTGCTCCAGATCAAGGCGTCCGAACGGCCGCGCGAACGCTTGATGAATCAAGGCGCCCAGGCCCTCTCCGACGCCGAGGTGCTGGCGATCCTGCTGCGCAGCGGCACGCGCAAGCTCAGCGTGCTGGAACTCGCGCAGCACGTGCTGGACCGGTTTGGATCGCTGGCTCGCATCGAGCAAGCCCCGATTGAGGAAATCAGCCAGGTTCCCGGCATCGGTCCGGCCAAGGCGGCGGAGCTCAAAGCCGCCTTCGAAGCCGGCAAGCGCATCCTGCGCGAACAAGCCGCCACGCCGGAGATGGATCAGAGTTTCAAGATTTTCGCCTATTGCCGTTCGCGGCTCGCGCTTGAGGAGCAGGAGCAGTTCTGCATCTTGTTGCTGAACACCAAGAACCGGCTGATCCGCGAGATCGTCGCCACGCGCGGCACGCTGGAAAACAGCCTCGTGCATCCGCGCGAGGCGTTCAAGGAAGCCATCCGCTCCGCCGCCTCGGCGATCGTCTTCGTCCACAACCACCCCAGCGGCGACCCGTCGCCCTCGCGCGAGGATATCCAGCTCACCGAACGCCTCGTGCAATCCGGCAAGCTCCTCGGGATCCGCGTCCTCGACCACATCATCGTCGCCGGCAATAACTACTACAGCTTCGCCGATCGCGAGCTGTTGTGATCATATTATCAGCGCCGTTCATTCATGCAGCAGCAGACTGCGATTCCAGACAGCGCAATTGTCACTCTTCGAGCAACTTCTCCAGCCGTTCGAGGCGTTCTTTCAGGTCATGGATTTGAGCATCTTTCTGTTTCAGCTCGGCTTCGTGCTTATTCAGCAATTCGTTTTGCCGTTTCAACAACTCGTTCTGGAAAATCGGAATCAGCTGGTAGGCGATGGAGAACGGTCTGCCGCTGGCGTCGTAGATGACAAGGTCTTTCAGACCAAGCGCATCGAGTTGTTCGGCGATGTAACCCAGCGTCGCCGCGCCGCTGTCCTTGTAGTTGTAGGTCACCGGTTGCAGATCGAGCAGTTTCGAGATGTCCAGGGCAACGGGCTGGATGTTTTCCTTGAATCGTGCGCTGGATGTCGCGATGAGTATTTTGCCCGCGCCGTTGATTTGAAGCGCCGTGCCGGAGCCGTCCGGGAGGTTTGGCGCGATTATGTTGCCCAGGACTCTGAGGCTTTCGACAGACATCGCGCCCACGTTCACGACGTGCAATTCGGCAACAGAAGAGACGTCCAGAACTTCCACGCCTTTATCCGTGGTTGAGGCCACATAGGCGTAGTCGCCCTGAACGGCGATGGATTTGGCGCCTTCGAGTTCAGTCTCAGCCGTGTCTGTGATCGTGCCGACGGGCGCTGGATTCGCCGGATCGGAGAGATCCAAAACCGAGACACTGTCGCTAAAATACATCGCGATATACAAATAGCCGTCTCGGCCCTGAATGTCGCTGACAGTGCTGTAAGGATTTCCCTCGTTGTCATAGGAGACCATACGCACAAACGCCGGATTGGCCGGATCGGAAACGTCCAGCACATTCACGCCAGGACCATCCGAATCCCCAACATACGCATAGTCGCCGGATACATAGATGCAACAAGGATTCGTCAGATTCGACTGTGCATTGTCGAAAATCGCGCCGGCATGCGTCGGGCTGGTCGGATCGGAGATGTCCAGAATCTCGACGCCGTCATCGAAGCCGGCAGTGATATACGCATAGTCGCCTTGCAGATAAATGCTGATGGCGCCATGAAGCGCGGTCTCGGCGTTATCGAAGAGTCCGCCAACATGCGTCGGGCTGGTCGGATCGGATACGTCCAGGATCTCCAGACCCTCGTTCCAGGCGGTCACATAGGCGTAGCCGTCCCGGATAACAACGCTGTTGGCGCCACTGAGATGCAGTTCCGCATTATCCGCCAGCGTAAGAACGTGCGCCGGATTCGCCGGATCGGAAACATCCAGAATTTCAAGTGTATTGATATTCGTTGAAACCGCATACGCATAGTCGCCCTCAACGCAAATATCATAAACCTGGCTAATTCCAGGCGCTTCAGCTCTGGCGATCGCCCCGGCATGCGTCGGATTCGCCGGATCGGAAATATCAATGACTTCCATGCCCTCAAACCACGAGACCACAAACGCGTAGTCGCCCTGCACGGCAATGGCCCAGGGAGTGTTCATCAAGGTCTCGGCGTTATCGCTGATCGCTCCGAAATGAAGCGGATCGCCCGGCGTGGTTTCGATGCCGCTCAGGCTTCGGATCGTCATGCCGCCCGCGTCATTGCCTTGCGCAAGAACGGCGACAATATCCTGCAACTCATTGGCCGGATCGGCGTCGGCGTCGTTTGCAAGCGCGCTGAGGTCGACGCTGTTGCCGTTGCTGATGGAAAGAACCGGCGAAGTGAAACTGAGCGTCTGCGTCTCATCAGCCGCCAGGGCGTAGCCGGCGGTCGTCGCATGATCGGCGGCCGATGCATGTTCGACCGTGATATTGTCAGGCACTTGCGCGTCAGTCGCCGCGCCGGAAAGGTCTTGCAGGTTGTGCGAGTGCGCGGCGGCCGCCAGCGCCGAGGAATCGATGCCGTCCAGCATGTCGGCGTCCAGGCCGCTGCCAGCGCCCTGTTGAACCACCGTCTGCGCGAACAACACGCTGTTGACTTTCACTCGTTCAGGGAAAATATCCGCTGGATCAATCGCGCCATCTGGCATGCTGGCGCTGTCGATCGCCAGTTCGTAATAAAGCTCATCCGCCTGCGACGCTTCCGCAGGCGGCGTCAGTTCAATCGAGAATCGCCCGGTCGATGAAAGCGTCGTGCCGCTGGTAATCGTGTCGCCGATGGCAACCCCACTCGTCGCCGCGTCGTAAAATTGCACGCGATACTCCCGCGTTCCGCTCAACGGATCACCAGCTGCATCGCTTAATTGTCCCTGAATGACAATCGACTCCGGCGCAGCCTGCGCTGCAATGGCGATCAATGCAAAAATCCAAATGAACGCAAAATGCTGTTTTTTCACGACGCTCTCCTTGTGGGAAATATTTGTGTATTCTTCTAACCCTTTCTATTGGGCGATGTAAATGATAGTTTGGCCGTTCAACGGAAAATTTCGTTGAAGACAGTCATTGGAATGAAGCATTTTCTTGCTTAAGATCTGAGCGGCCGTCGTTATATGAGGGATTAAAGAATGTCATCCATATCGAGCGCTGAGAGCACAGTATCATCGCTGCCCAACGAGAGAGATGGCTCGAAATCCGGATTGGATCAAATATCTATGCATGGCAAGGCCAAGGCGTTCACAGCGCGGCGAGCATTTAGCCGGATACTATTCCGGCGCGCTCTGGCGGTCGCTGTAATTCACTTTCACCTCATGAATCTTGGCGATGTCGTTGAGGATTTCGATGATCAACAGGCCATCGCAATACTGCGGCGCATCGCCCTGAACACGAAACTCCGACCAGTGCGCTTTTTTATTGATTTCCGCAGCCGGCAGGTCAAAGCGGTTATCGGCATCTTTTGGAACCATCACGCCTTTTTCATCGGCAAGGTTAAGAAAAACACGACCGAGCGCCTCGCGTTTGCCCGGATTGTCATCCCAGCGCACCTCGACTGAATCGATGTAGCCCGGATCGATCTTCAGGGATAACTCGGATCCGTCATCAGGCTTGATGATCTGGCCGACTTGATATTCCTGCGAAGAGGGTTTCTCGATCGCGTCTTGCGGCGGCTGGCCGGTGCTTTCGACATAGTCCACCCGGAAACGATACCCCCAGGCGTTGTCATCGACGATTTGCAGGATCACCTTGCCGCGGCAATACAGCGGCGCTTCAGCGGTAAATCCCGACCAATGGCCTTTCGTGTCGATGTCCATGCAACCCGGTCCGTGCAGTTCGGGATCCGCTGCTTCATCGGGCGTCAGCATAAACTGCTCAAAGGGCGCGTCGATAAAGACGCGTCCGCCCGCTTCATTCTTCTCGCCGACGCCGTCGTGCCAGAAGACCTCCACATGCTTGATATAGCCTTCCTGCACCTTGAAGGCATAATTGCGGTCATCCTTCGATAACATCTTGTTGACAGTATAGTTGCGGATGTCGCCTTTGACATAAGAACCTTCCGTCAAAGGCTTGGCCGGCGCTTCGAAGCTCTCGATGTATTCCAGGTCGGCGGCTTCGTAATCCAGGTCGTGGCCCTCTAATTCCGGCTTGAGCGCATCGAGCCGCTTGTTGAACTCCTCGCTATGCTTTCCGGCCGTCTCGGCGTAGGGCGACACCTTGCCGATGACATCCTGCACCTCTTTCGTTTGTTTTCTCTCTTCGATCCGCCCCTTGGCATCTTCGCAATCAGGATCCGTGTAGGCCTTCACGGCCTCATCGGAGGTTACCGGGATATAGGTCTTGCCGCCGGCGATTTTCGGGGTTGATGAAATCTTCGGGGCAGTTGGAATCTTTTGCGCTTGCGACGAGGTTTGCGCGAAGACAAACGCGATCAACAAAGCGATTGATAAGATCAAAGTACGGTTCGACATGGCTGGTCTCTCCTTTATTTGCATGCTCAGGGCAGAGTTTTTTATCTCAATCTGAGATCAGTGGCTCCAAGATTCAAACATAAAAACATCCCACCTGTTTGGGGCGCTGATGCTAAACAACAAGCGCCGCGAAAAGCAATCAATTTCGAGCCCTGCGGAGCTGGATTACACGCCACCAATGAACCTTAATTCAGATCGCGTCGCCCACGAATCACTCATCGGATGATTGCGGATCGAATTCATCCAGCCAATCGCGGGCGGTTAGTTTGTGGGGATGGCTCTCTCCGAGGGAATCGCGAAAGATTTTATACGCCCGGTCCTCCACATGGAGTTCGGATTGATGACAGATGGATTTCGAATAGTACAATTTACTGTTCGCTTGTTTGAGCGGTCAACCGGAAATGGCGAATGAGATCGTCATCGCCGTGAGAGTCGATTGTGCATTGGATCGATGAGTTTTGCGACAAAACATGAATCCGGTAGAAATCGTCATAGACAGATGAATGATCAGCGCGCATAATCTGGCTTAATTAACAAATCATTGGCGATTCGCGGATTCGCAACGCTTTTATAACATGGCCCAAACCAGCAGTGAACATCATCAGACCGATCAGGACGAGGTGCGGCGGCATCTGAAGTTTAACTTCATGGCGCACGGGATTGAGGGCGCGCTGTTTACTGGCGCGATGGCCTTTGTGGACGTCAATATCGTGCTGCCAGAGATCATCCGCTCGCTGGCGGGGCCGGAATGGCTGATCGCCTCCACGCCGATCCTGATGCGCCTGGGCATCCTTGGTCCATCGATCATCACTTCGGTTTGGGTTGAGCGCGTAAAGTGGTTGAAGCCGCTGCTGATCGTCATCGGTTTCTTTCAACGCATCCCATTTCTCTTCGCCGGACTGGCGCTACTCATGCTGGGTCAAAGCAGCCCGTTGTTCTGTCTGGTCGCGGTGGTCTTGGCGTTTCTGCTTTCTGGTTTTGTCGCCGGACTCACGATCACGGGCTGGCAGGAATTCGTCTGTAAGACGATTCCGGACGTGCGGCGCTCCTCGCTCTGGGCCTTCCGCAGCATCACCGCCGCCCTGATGGGCCTGGGCGCCGCATGGGTCGTGAAAAAGTCCCTCGACGCCTATCCCGGCATGCAAGGCATCGGAATTCTGCACATCATCGCGTTCATCTTCATGATGGGATCGCTGGCCGTGTTTTCCGCGATCCGGGAGACTGATGTTCCGCCGCAAAACACCGATCCCCGGCCGGACTTGCGCCGGTTCTGGAAGACCATCGCCGCCTCGGTGCGCACGGATAAGAACCTGCGGTTCTATCTGCTCTCGCGCCTGCTGACGAATTCGAGTTTAATCTGTCTGCCGTTCCTCAGCATCCACACGCTGCAAACTCTGAACAAACCTCAAGACTTCCTCGGCGTCCTATTACTGATGAAAACGGTGGGCATGATCATCGGCAATTTCATCGGCGGATGGCTTGGCGACCGCACTGGCGGCAAGGCGGCCATGCTCATCGGCGCCGGCGCCTGGGCCTTGACCTGCTTCGCTTCAGGATTCGCCGGCGCGGAATGGCAGTTCCATCTGATTTTTCTGCTGATGGGCTTCGCCTTCGCCCTGCAGTGGGTCAGCTTCTTTTCGCTGGGCACGGAACTTGCCCCGAAGCAGAAGCGTATCGCCTATCTGACCGCCATCTCCTTCACCAGTCTGATCGGCGCAATCGCCACCGTGACCTTGACGGCCATCCTGAAGGAAAGCGGAACGGAATACAGCGCGCTGGCCATGCTCGCCGGCGCGGGCATGGTTTTCGTGCTGCTGTTCATCACGCAAATCAACGAGCCGCGCAAGGCTGCAAAAACCGCTTGAATGTGCATTTTCCCATAGACAAGGATCCAGACCCAGAGTAATAACCCCGGCTTCGATCACCGGTCATTTCTTTCTTCTTTGGACATAAAAAAATATGTGCGTCAACACAGCGGAACTTTACCAGCGTCACCGCGATGATATGCGCAAGAATCTGCGCTTCAACTTTCTGGCCCACGGCATCGAAGGCGGATTGTTCACGGGCGCAATCGCCTTTGTCGATCAAACCATCGTCCTCCCGGAGGCCGTGCATTCGTTAGGCGGACCGGGCTGGCTGATCGCGGCCACGCCGCTATTGATGATCATCGCGTTTAACGCTCCGACGATCTTTACCTCGATCTGGATCGAACGTCTGCCGAAGATGCACCCGTTTGTGCTGGTGACAGGATTCTTTCAGCGCATTGTCTTCTTCATCGCGGGGATGATCCTGGTTTTTCTGGCCAAGGAAAATCCCTTGCTGGGTTTGCTCGCGGTGGCGCTGACGCCCTTGATCTCCGGTTTTCTCGGCGGAATCGGTATGACTGCCTGGCAGGAGTTCGTGGCCAAAACAATCCCCGAAAACAAACGCTCCTCGCTGTGGGCTTTTCGTAATATCTTTGGCGCGGCAATGGGCGTCGTCGCCGCGAAAGTCATTCAATGGACGCTGGCCGCTCATCCCGGCGCTGTCGGTTTCGGCATCCTGCACTTGATCGCTTTCGGTGTGATGATGGCCTCCTGGATCGTCTTTTCACTGATTCGCGAAACGAATCTGCCCCCGCAAAACACAGCGCCGCGCATCGACTGGAGCAAATACTGGAGCCAGTTGGCCGGAATGGTGCGCAAGGACCGCAACTTACGGCTGTTTCTCTATACGCGCCTGCTGGCCAGCACGCCGTTTATCTGCCTGCCCTTTCTTAGCATCCACACCCTGAAGACGCTGGATCAGCCGCAGGAGTTCCTCGGCTGGCTGATTCTGATGTCCACGCTCGGGGGAGTCGCCGGCAATATCGTTGGCGGCGTGATCGGCGATTACGCCGGTGGAAAGACAGTGATGGTCGTCAGCACGGCGGGATTTTTGATCATGTGTCTCGCCTCCGGACTGGTCGTTGAGCAGTGGCAGTTCATGGCGCTCTTTGTGTTGATGGGCGTGGCGGGATCCATGCAGGCGGTCAGCAGCATGACGCTCAGCATGGAACTGGCGCCGATGCATCAGCGCATCTCGTATCTGGCCACAATGTCCTTCACTGGTTTGATCGGCTCGCTGGTGGTCGTGCCAGTCACGGCGGTATTGAAAGAGATGGGATGGAGTTATTTCCAGCTTTCCATCGTCGCATCTATCGGTATCGCACTGATGCTGATCATCATGATGCGCATCAAAGAGCCGCGAACATCAGTCCCGCCATTTCAAGTTTCGTAAGAAGCGGTGGCGCTTAAGTCGCAAAGCCTCAATCAGCAGCGTTGTCTTCCTTGACTGGCAATGAGTTCAAATGCCACTATTATGATCTTAGTTGTATTTTATTTGACACGGATTCCGGCTGATTATACAATTCGGTAGAAATTAGTCTGGGTGAAGGATGGCGCTATTTTCCGGCATGGTCGCCGGGAATATAGTGCGATGACGGGGAGAGTTGCTCGATTCACGCGAAAAACTTCCAATTCGTTGAGGAGCGCCGTAATTATGTCCGACAACTCGTTCATGCCGCCGTTCAGTTCTACGATCTTAAAGGTCGAGAAGTTGCGCCAATTATTGCAGGAAATCCATCAATCCGCCAGCGACGTGCGCGTTCAAGTCAAACGGGATTCACTGCGGGACACGACGCAACAGGATGCGTCAGAGGCGCCGCTGGATCGAATTCCAGACTTGCTTGAGCGCCGCGGCGCGTATGGAGCAAAAATCACTTACCGTTACCAGGAGCAGGAATGGCGCGACGACCTGAAGGTCGTGCCGGGAGGCGTCCGCCTGATTCGCATTAAAGTGGAGTGATTCATCCATCCTGTTCGCTCATTGATTGATGCAGAAAAAAACGACCGATAAAAGAGCCGATTTGCGCTTTTTGTTTTCAATTCGTCCTGACGATTGGCTTTACGCCTAATCTGCATTGCTTAGATTCAGTCTTATTAATCAGAGCGTATTGCCAAACCGCTTTAAGCTTGTTGCGATAATCGCAACTTTTTCAGTGGCGGAGGCATGCCCTTGCAATATATACTACAACTTCTGTGTTTAATCATCAGTTGCGAGCCGATACGGTAGTTTAGGCTGGTGGGGCGCTGGCCGGGGGCGGCCTGGACGGGCGAGGCGATTCTTTCTTCACGGAGCATTGGGCATGTTGCGGACGGAACAGGATGTGTTGCGGCAGGATATTGTGGCGTTGGCGGATCGCCTGGGGCGCGGGCGCGAGAGTCTGCTGCCGATCCTCCAGGAGGTGCAGCGCAAGTATTGCACGATCTCGGATTACGCCATGCAGATCATCGCGGATGAACTCAGGATTCATCCGGTCGAGGTCTATGGCGTGGTGACGTTTTACAGCTTCCTGGACTTCCGCCCCAAGGGCCGCTTCGTCATCCGGCTGTGCCGCACGATCTCCTGCGATATGAAGGAGAAGAATCGCGTGGCGCGGCAGCTGGAGAACGACCTGGGGATCAAATTCGGCCAGACCACGCCGGACGGCAAGTTCACCCTGGAGTGGGCGAACTGCATCGGGATGTGCGACCAGGGTCCGGCGATGCTGATCAACGAGCAGGTCTTCACCAACGTGACGCCGGAAGGGGTGCATGAGATTCTGGAGGGCTGCCGGCGCGTTTTCGGCGTGCATGCGCTGGAGCGGGGAGGGGCGCGGCGATGAAGATGCGGCGTTCTTCCAAGATGAACACCCTGATGGGGCCGTTGACCTTCGATGACGCGAAGCCGGAGGCGGGGCTGCGCAAGAGTCTGGAGCTGGAGCCGGACGACGTGCTGGAGCTGATGACGGAGTCGAACCTGAAGGGCCGCGGCGGCGCCGGATTTCCCACGGGCGCGAAGTGGCGCCTGGCGGCCGGGGCGGACGACGAGGACAAATACGTGGTGTGCAACGCGGACGAGGGGGAGCCCGGCACGTTCAAGGACCGCGTGCTGCTGGCCGAGTACCTGGATCTGGTGGTTGAGGGGATGACGATCGGCGCCTGGGCCATCGGCGCGCGTCACGGCGTGATTTACCTGCGCGGCGAATACAGCTACCTGCGCTCGCATCTGGAGGCCGTGTTGAAGCGGCGGCGCGAGGACAATCTGCTGGGCTGCAACATCATGGGCCGGCTCGATTTTGACTTCGACGTCGAGGTCATGATGGGCGCGGGGGCTTACGTCTGCGGCGAGGAGACGGCCTTGATCGAATCGATGGAGGGCCAGCGCGGCGAGCCGCGCAGCCGTCCGCCGTACCCGGTGACCAAGGGCTACCTGGGGCATCCAACGATCATCAACAACGTGGAGACCTTCGCCTGGGCCGCGTGCATCATCGACCGCGGCGCGGAATGGTTCCGCGAGCATGGCACGCAGCACTCCTCGGGCCTGAAGATTTTCAGCGTGAGCGGCGACTGCGCGCGCCCCGGCGTGTACGAATTTCCGCTGGGCGTCACGGTCGAGGACGTGCTGCGGGAAGTCGGCGCGCCGGAGGCCAAGGCGGTGCAGATCGGCGGCGCGGCCGGCTTCACGCTCCCGCGCAGCCAGTTCGGGCGGCAGATCGCCTACGAAGACGTGCCGACCGGCGGCTCGATCATCATCTTCGGCAAGGACCGCGACATGCTCAAGGTGGCGAAGAATTTCCTCGAATTCTTCGCCGACGAATCCTGCGGGCAATGTACGCCGTGCCGCGAGGGCAACCGGAAGCTGCTGGAAGGCATTGAAATGCTCGAGCGCGGCGAATGCTCGATGCATTACCTGCGCGAGCTCTGCGCCCTCGGCGAGACCATGCGCCTGGCCAGCAAGTGCGGCCTGGGGCAGACCAGTCCGAATCCGTTCCTCAACACCGTGGAGTTCTTCAAGGACGAACTGATCGGACGCATCGACAAAACCGAAACGGACTGAAGGGAGTCGCAAAAAAAACACCACAGAGCGCACAGAGATCACAGAGATTTCATAATTGTGTTTGCAGCGCGGCTTGCTCTGTTGAAAAGCTCTGAATTGATGATCGCACTCGTACTTGTACGCGTACTCGTACTCGATAATAAGTTACAATCTGGCGTGAAAGCGATGAATTCGAGTACGAGTACGAGTGCCGCTACGCTGAGTACGAGTACGAGATAGAGTTTTCAACAAAACAAGCACAGCTCAAATCCATTCTCTGTGTTCTCTGTGAACTCTGTGGTGAATAATTAAATGACTCCTATTCAAAGCGCCGCATCAACCCGAAGGACCAAGAAGGAAGCAACCGATGAGTGAAACCATCGATCACAATAAAACCCGCGCGCCGCGCAGCCAGCGCATGTTCGGACAGGAACGGCCGCCGGAAGGCGAGCAGGCGCCGCAGAAAATCCCCGTGCAGATCGACCACGTCGAGCTCGAGGTGGAGGCCGGCGCGACGATCCTGAAGGCCGCGCGCCAGATCGGCGTCCGCATCCCCACGCTCTGCTACCACGACGACCTGTGCGTCGCGGGCGTCTGCAGGATCTGCGTCGTCGAGATCGAAGGCGAACGCACCCTGCACGCCGCCTGCTCCTATCCCATCACGCGCCCCATCAAAGTCCTGACCCACACGCGCAAGGTGCGCCAGGCGCGGCGGCACATCCTCGACCTGATGCTCAGCCGCCATTACGGCGAATGCTATTCCTGCGCGCGCAACAACAACTGCGAACTGCAAAGCCTGGCCAAGGAATACGGCGTCGACTACTTCCGCTTCGGCCATCCGGAGCAGCCGCTCTACGCCATCGACAGCTCCAGCCACGGCGTCGTGCGCGACATGAACAAATGCATCCACTGCCGCCGCTGCATCCGCACCTGCATCGACCTGCAGGAAGTCGGCGTGCTCGACGTGCAGAACCGCAGCTACGAATCCAAAGTCGTCACCTTCATGGACAAGCCCCTCGCCGACGTGATCTGCATCAACTGCGGACAATGCACCAACCGCTGCCCCACCGGCGCGCTGAACGTGAAGAACCCGACCGACGAAGTCTGGGACGCCATCGACGACCCCGCGAAGCACGTCGTGATCCAGACCGCGCCCAGCCCCCGTGCGGCCATCGGCGAATGCTTCGGCATGCCCCCCGGCACGCCGATGACCTTCCAGATGAACACCGCGCTGCGGCTCTGCGGCTTCGACAAAGTCTTCGACACCAACTTCACGGCCGACCTGACCATCCTCGAAGAAGGCGCGGAGCTGCTCCAGCGCCTCTACCGCGCGCTCGTTGAGGGCGACAGCAAACAAGCCCTGCCGCAATTCACCAGCTGCTCGCCCGGCTGGATCAAGTACATCGAACACTTCTACCCCGAGATGCTACCGCACCTCTCCACCGCCAAAAGCCCGCAGCAAATGTTCGGCGCGCTGATCAAAACCTTCTACGCCGAAAAGGCCGGCGTCGATCCCGCCAGCATCGTCACCGTCGCGCTGATGCCCTGCACCGCGAAGAAATACGAATGCAACCGCCCCGAGATGTGCGCCAGCGGCTACAAAGACATCGACTACGGCCTCACCACGCGCGAACTGGCCAAAATGATGACCGAAGCCGGCATCTTCCTGCCCGACATGCCCAAGTCCGGCTTTGACGACCCCTTCGGCGCCCCGACCGGCTCCGGCGTGATCTTCGGCGCCACCGGCGGCGTGATGGAATCCGCCATGCGCACCGTGATCGAGCTCGTCACCGGCCAGCTCGTCGAAGACTTCTACGCGCACGCCAACATCGTCCCCCTGCGCGGCTTCGAGGGCATCCGCTACGTCGAGATCCCGATTCAGGAAGTCGGCCCCGTGCCGGAGCTCATCGCGCACCTCGTGCTCGACTGGAACTGGCTCAAGGGCTTCACGCTGAAAGTCGGCATGGCCCACGGCACCGCCAACGCCAAGCGCGTCCTGGACGACATCAAGGCCGGCGGCCGCTTCAGCGCATGCCACTTCATCGAATTCATGGCCTGCCCCGGCGGCTGCCTCGGCGGCGGCGGCCAGCCCATCCCGACGACTCCCGAGATCCGCGCCGCCCGCGCGCGGGCGATCTACGACGAAGACATGAATTATACCGTGCGCAAATCGCACGAAAACCCCGCCCTGCTGCGCCTCTACAAGCATTTCCTCAAAGACGGCCCCTGCGGCCCAGCAAGCCACAAGCTCCTCCACACCCACTACACCCCCAGAGGAAAATACATCGTGTGATGAATAGATGGAACAAATCAATGGACTGCGTCCGATGCGGATTCAGTCCATTGATTTGCCGCGGAGAATGTCGAACACCTGCGCTGAGGGAGAATTTGGCAGCAGATCTTCATTGTGCGGATCAAACAGGCTGGCGGCGATGGCGCGGCGGCTCCAGAACGCGCCGGGCTTGAGGTCTTGCAGCGCGCCGCCTGGCAACTGGCCGATGTGCTGAACGTCATGCGCGTATAGCGCGATGTTTTGCGCTTTCAGCATGCCGTCTTCATCGAGCATCATCACCAGGTCCGGTCCGCCGCGACGGCCTCGGCGCTTCAAGATCGCCACGCTCGGACCGCTCCAATACAGCAGCGCGCCTTCCGTGAAATCATCCCGCCGCCGGTTGCGTCGTATGATGCTTTCCAGCATACGCGCCATTTCGCGCGCGTTGGCGAAGCGCTTCTCCGGCGCCTTTTGCAGCGCGCAGTCGATCAATTCGAAAAAACGCGTATCGAGATCGGGCGCCAACGTGCGTAGGTCTGGATGCGGATCGGTCAGAATCGAACGCTTCAATTGCTTCAGTTCGTTCGCCTTGAACGGCAGCTGTCCTGCCAGCAGTTGGAAGAACATGATGCCGAGTGAAAAGACATCGGAACGCGCATCGAGCGGATGCCCCATGATCTGTTCGGGCGACATGTACGCCGGAGTGCCGATGACTTCCTTGGTCGGCTCGCTCGGGAAATCGCGCACGCTGCGCGCGATGCCGAAGTCCATCAAACGCACCTGGCCGTCGTTCTGCACCATCACGTTTGCCGGTTTCAGATCCAGATGCATCACGCCCTCCTCATGGGCGTAGGCCATGGAGTAAAGCACGCTGAGCATGACGTGGATCACCTGGTCGAACGGCAGGCGTTTCTGCGCGCGCAGAATCTCGTTCAGCGGCTTGCCTTCAAGCAGCTCCAGCACGATGTAGGGATGGTCCTCATGCTCGCCCAAGTCGTACACCTGCACGATGCCGCGGTTGTTCAACCGCGCGGCCAGGCGCCCTTCCTTAAGCAGCGACTCCACCATGAAGTCGCGCTGATTTTCAGTAAGCGATTGCGGCAGCGAGACGATCTTGATCGCCACTTCGCGGTCCAGGTGCGGATCGTATGCGCGGAACACCGCGCCCATCGCGCCCTTGCCGATCTCGCCGCGCAGTTCATAGCGGCCCACCATGGCCTTGGATTCGATTTTCTTGAGCAGAGCCATCGTTCACGATCCATTTCCCGCAATGCCCATCATGCGTCGCGCGCAGAAATTGGACCAATGCTTTGCGGCGAAAGAAGAGATGATGCGACATGAACGTGAAACCAGGAAGGTCTCGCGATTCGAGGGAGGGATTGCCTGGCATACAAAACCGCAGGCAATCATCAAATGCTTGTGGATTCCCAATGTCATTGGCATCTCAGTTTGAGCGGCCGTCGCCGCTGGTCAACATCCGTAATCGCCGTCCGCCTACGCGGACATTCAGCATCAATCGCAACAGGAGTCACTCGGCGGATATGCCAATCACCGCCAATTATTGAAAATAATAGGTGTCTGGCTGAAAAGAATGCAAGCATTTTATTGCATAGCATTTTATTGCATAAAGGCATTGAAGAATTATGAACTGCGTGCGGAATGATCGACGGCCTTGCTGGAAAAGCGCTTTTGTTGAAAGTTTTTTCACTCTCAATAACGATGTGAATGCTGGCTCCTCTGGCAGCGTCTTAGGAGAGTTTAAAATTCATCGTAGAGGCGCAGAGAAATTTTATTGCGGTTCTCGAAAGTTCTACCGCATCCTTTGAATGTGGCACAGCCGCCTTCGGCTGTGTTTTTCCCATTCGGATAAAACTATCGCGAGATGCTTTTTATCTGCTGTGAAGGCAATAATTGACATCCCCATACACTCTGTGTCTTTGTGCGAGAAATGTCATTATTCGCCGTTCCCTTAATGCTTCAGCACAAACGGAACTTCCACCGGACGGCGGTTGGGATCATTGCGGAGTTGTTCATAACGACCTGTTTCTTTGAGGATGGCCACAGTTTCATACAGCCACTTTAAATAATCATGATGTGGCAGCTTTTTGCTGGGCCGCTGGCATGATTCAGGGATATCGAATTTGGGTAGAATTAACTTATCCATCAGATCAATTCCTTTAACCGCATATATAATCGGACATTTCCATATTTTATGCAAAGATCTTTTAGCTTTTCATTGGTCAATTCGTCGCCCGAGAATCGGGCGATCTCAACAATGTCCGCAAGATCTTTCGCTTCCCGTTTCGGATTGTTTTTGATGGCGTACAGTTTCAGGGCGATCATGTCCTCTGGATGCGGCACGCGCCATGAGATTTTCTGATCGTGATATTCGCTGCCTCGATCCCACATATATTCAAATGATTTTCTGTCAACGAGCATGATATCGAGATCGATAGCATTGGTCGCTGGATGGCTGAATCGAGAAAATCCGGCCTTTGAATCAAAACAACTATATCCTTTGTCATTCAAAATTGTTATGACCATTTCCAAATCTTCATCACAAATCATCCAATCAGTATCCGCAGTTAATCTTTGATGATTATAGAACTGCATGGAATGTCCGCCGATCAGCAATGTCTTGATCTGATGCTCTCGAAAATCATCGGCAAGCGCATAGAAAATTTCATACATCGTGCTATCTCCATAATCATCGATTGGCGATGAAGTCTTTGAGTTGGATCAGGCCGTATTTGATGTATTGGAGCGCTTCGGCGGGGGAGTGGGATTTCTTCAGCGTCTGGATGATGTAGCGCGGGCGCATGTAAATTTTGCGCAGCGCCCTGCGCCGCATATGGCCGAGCTGCTCGCGGGTGAAATGTTTCGTGGCGTGCGCCGGATCGCCGTAAGCCTCCACGGGGATTGCGTCAGGATCGAGCAGCCCTTCCTCCACGAGCTGCTTGTGATAGGCCGTGCCGGGAAAGGGATAGGCGTAAAAAATTTCGTAAAAGTCGGCGTTGAGTTCGATGAAGAAGCGGATGTTCTCCTCGATATGCCGCTCCGTCTCCCACGGCAGCCCCAGCAGCATATAGACGCTGGTGTAAATGCCGGCCCGTTTGGTCATGGCGATGGCCGCGCGCGCCTGCTCCGCCGTGGCCTTCTTATTGATCTTCTCCAGCGTCTCGGGCACGCCGCTCTCCACGCCGAAGGCGATGATCCAGCAGCCCGCCTGCTTCATCAGCGGCAGCAATTCCTCGTGGATCGTGTCTACGCGGCTGTTGCAGGCCCAGTCGATTTCGAGTCCGCGCTCGATGATCGCTTCGCAGAGCTGCTTAACCCACGTCTTGTTTTGTGTGAAGAGATCGCTGCGGAAAAGGAAACTGCGGATGCCGTACTTCTCCACGCACTCCGTAATTTCAGCGATCACGTTTTCCACGGAGCGATAGCGGTTGCGCTTGCCGCCGACCATCGGCGCCAGGCAGTAGGAGCAGCTGAACGGACAGCCCCGATTCGTGATCAGCGTCGTTTGAAGCTCGCCGTTGTCCGGCCGGCGATACAGGCTGTTGTTCACCAGGTGCCGCGCCGGAAAGGGCAGTTTGTCGAGATCCTCGATGTAGCCGCGATCCGCATTGCGGATGATCTCGCCATTCTCATCGCGCCAGGTGATGCCCTTGACTTGCGGCAACTGCGTTTCGCCGCGCGCCAGTTCCATCGCCGTCTCTTCATATTCGCCGCGAAAGACCAGATCGAGCGCCGCATATCGCTCCAGCGTGTCCACGTCGCGCACGTTGAAATGCGCGCCCTTGGCCATCGTGACGATTTCCGGATCGACTTCCTTGGCCAGCGCGGCGGCCTGCATATCCTCTACGAGCGAGGGCGTCGTGATGCTCAGCACGATGCCATCCGGTTTCCACTCGCGCAGATCATTGCGCAACTCGTCCCACGAATGCCCCTCGCCGGGATAATCCTTCACGCGGCACTCGCCGCCGCCCGCCTCGAACGCCGAGGCGCAGTACATCAGGTCGATCGGCGGCCGGAGCGAGACGGTCTTCAGATCTTTGATCGGCGTCTGACAGCGGTCCTCGCGGATGAACTTCCCGGTCGGCGGCACGATGAGGAAAATTTTGCGCAATGGTTTCATATTCGTGTATCAGTCGGACGCGTCAGATAGGTCCGACCAGTCGGACTATTTAGAACAATAGCATGGCGCCTGATTCTACCGATTTTTTGTTTCAATCTCTTCCTGCAATGCGGCAATCGCTGCATCGAGCGCCATCGCACCTTGGTCTCCGGCGCCATGACGCCGCACGGCGACCTGTCCGCTTTCCGCTTCGCGCCGGCCGATGATGAACATCGCCGGCACCTTCTGCATTTCAGCGTCGCGGATTTTCGCGCCCAGTTTGTTGTCCGATTCGTCCAGCTCCGCGCGAATTCCGGCTTCTTTCAAGGCGTTGACCGTTTCGCGCGCTTTCCCGACGAGCTCGTCGTTCATCGGCAGCACGCGAACCTGCAACGGCGCGAGCCACAGCGGGAAGTTGCCTTCGCAATGCTCGATCAAGATGCCCAGGAAGCGTTCGATCGAGCCGAAGATCGCGCGATGCAGCATCACCGGACGATGCTTTTCGCCGTCCGGGCCGACGTATGTCAGGTCGAAACGCTCAGGCATGCTGAAGTCGAGCTGGATCGTGCCGCACTGCCAGGAGCGATTCAGGCAATCCTTGATGTGGAAGTCGATCTTCGGTCCGTAGAATGCGCCGTCGCCGGGATTGAGCTGAAAGTCGATCTCCAGGTGATTCAACGCCTGTTCCAGCGCCTTGGTCGCCTTGTCCCAGATCTCGTCGCTGCCGATGGCCTTCGCCGGCTTGGTGGAGAGTTCGATGTGCACATCGTCAAAGCCGAACATCGAATAGAACCGGCGCATCAGATCGATGCATTCGATCACGGAATCCTCGATCTGCTCCTCGGTGCAGAAAACGTGCGCGTCATCCTGCGTGAAGCAGCGCACGCGAAACAGCCCGTGCAGCACGCCGGAAAGCTCGTGCCGGTGCACATGGCCGAACTCCGCGACCTTCATCGGCAGCTCGCGGTAGGAATGCAGACCTGAGCGATAGACCAGCAATCCGCCGGGGCAGTTCATCGGCTTCACCGCAAAATCGCGCTCGTCGATTTTGGTGAAGTACATGTTTTCCTTGTAGTTGTCCCAGTGCCCGCTCTGATGCCAGAGATCCTCGCTGAGGATTTGCGGGGTTTTGATCTCCTGATAATCCAGCTTGCGCAGTTCCGTGCGCATCGCGTCCATCAGCAGATTCCAGACGATCGTGCCCTTGTTGTGGAAGAACGGAAAGCCCGGCCCTTCATCGTGGAAGCTGAACAGATCGAGCTCGCGTCCGATCTTGCGATGATCGCGCTTCTTCGCCTCCTCGATCAGGCGCAGGTATTCATCCAGGTCTTTCTGTTTGGGGAATGACGTGCCATAAACGCGCTGCAGCTGCTGGTTGTTCTGATCGCCCAGCCAGTAAGCCCCGGCCACGCCGGTCAGTTTGAACGCCTTGACCAAACCTGTGCGCGGCAGATGCGGACCGCGGCAAAGATCCACGAAATCCCCGTGGCGATAGACCGACACCGTCTCCGCTTCCGCCATCTTGGCCTGCATCAGTTCGACCTTGAAATGCTCGCCCATTTCATTAAACAGCTGGATCGCCTTGTCGCGCGGCATCTCCTCGCGCATGATGGGCTGATCTTCTTTCACGATTTTCTGCATCTCCGCCTCGATGGCGGCAAGGTCCTCGGTCGTCACCGGCCGAGGCGTCTCCATATCGTAAAAATAGCCGTCGTCCAGCGCCGGGCCGGTGGCCAGTTTGGTTCCAGGCAGCACACGCTGGGTGGCCAGCGCCATGATGTGCGTCGAGGTATGGCGGAAAATATCGCGCCCCTCGGCGTCGTTGAAAGTCAAAATGCGCACCGTGCCAGCGTGCGGGACTTGGGCGTTCAGGTCCATCGGCTGATCATCGAGCATCGCGCCCAGCGCATTGCGCGCCAGGCCGGCGCTGATCGACTCGGCCACCTGCAAAAAAGTGGCGCCATCCTCATAGGATCGTTTCGAACCATCCGGGAATTGAAGTTCAAGCGGCATAGCCAGCGCTCCAGATAATATTTCGCAAACGCCGCGATCACAGTCTGCGGCGAAACGAATTCGAATTCTGCGCACTCCAGCATCGACCGTCAAGCGGGGAATCGTGAGAATTCAAACGGCGCCGCATTGCCAGTATCGCATGAGCAATCACCTGAAAGGCGAAAAATCAGTAGCAGAGAACGACTGGCCATATTTTAAGAGTGCTGAAAATTTCGAGAATCGCATGCACAATCGCCTGAAAGGCGAAAAGTTCGTAGCCGAGGGCAACGCCCTCGGAAGGAAGACCACATGGATCAAGCCCTATAAGGACGCCACAAATGTTCTAAAATTTTTGATCGAAGCGCGGCCATTTGTGATGCCCCCGCAGGGCATGAATGATATGAACGATATTCCGAGGGCGTCGCCCTCGGCTACGAACGATCAGCCTTTCAGGCTGAAAACATGGATAGCGCATCTCATGAATGTAATGTCAACATCCTTGGAATGTGACACTGCCGCCCTTGGCTGTTTTCTCTTTCCATTCGGATTTATCCGTTTGGAATTTTTACAATGCTCAATTTGTGCGACTTATGTCCGCTTAAAAAAAGCGAAAATTTTTTTCATGATTTTCCCCCGAAAATACTCCTTATATATAGAGACTTGAAATATACCGGCTGACGGGGCATGATTGCCCCCGATATATCATCAGGAGAATAAAAAAATGAACGCAAGCATCAAACGGAACACGAAAGCGCTGTTTTTCATTACATGGGCAGCGCTGATTCTGCTGCTGGCGAACTTCGCCCAGGCGACGCAGGAGGTGGAGTTCAACTACAACGGCCGGGTGAAGCACAACGGTACGCCCTTCGACGGCACGGGCTACTTCAAGTTCGCGCTGGTCAATCAGAATGGCCAGACCACGTACTGGTCCAACGACAGCACCAGCGTCACCGGCAGCGAACCGTCAGGCTACATCGAGTCGCAAGTGATCGACGGCTTTTTCAACGTGGCGATCGGCGACACGCTGACTGGTATGGATCCGCTGATCCCCACGGTGTTCAACGAAGACGAACGCATCTATCTGCGCGTCTGGTTTAGCCACGACATCGGCGCCCCATTCCAGCGCCTCAATCCCGACCGCCGCGTGGTCAATCCCGCCTTGCTCGGTCAGCAATCTTTCGATGAGGACATCACGCTTTACGTGGACGCCGAAAACGGAAGTGACTCCAACAACGGCCTGACCACCGACACGGCGAAAGCTACGATCCAGACGGCGGTGAATTTATTACCAAGCCGCATCAATTCAAATATCACCATCAAAATTTTCCCGGGAACATACATGGAGGAAGTTGAACTGTTAGGCTTTATCGTTTCACCGCAAAAAGAACTTAAGATTATCGGCGATGAATCTTGGACTCCAGAGTCGGCTTCTGAACCGAATGTTCGCATCACAGGTACATCTTCGATTTCGGTTCCCGCGATTGAACGGGAAAATTGCATCTCAATCATCAATGCAAACAAAATTACGATTCAAGGAATCAAATGCGACTACGCTGTCCGAGGAGTATACATCAGCCAAAGCGCTAATATTAAATGGGAGGCTTGTGAGACGTCTCAATGCAATAATGGTGTACTTGTAGAGGCTTCCGTTGTCACTTTGGAGAAATCCTACTCTCATGACAACACATATGGTGGATTTACAATGCAAAGCCAATCCCGTATGAGCGTCATTCAATGTAAAGGAGTCAATAACGCTATAGGTATTCAAGTCACGACGGGGTCTATCGGAGGATGTTCGAATTGTGTATTTACAGATAACACTGCAAGAGGAATGTATATTTGCTCATTATGTAATGTTGAAGTTGGTGGGAGTTTAGGGCCGAGTGTATTTTCCAACAATGGCGAGTCAGGCGTTTATGTGCTTAACCATAGTGGAATAGGATTGACAGGGGATTTTACACATGAGTTTAACAACAATGGAAGCTATGGCATCTGGGCGAGAAGGTATTCGTCAGTGGAAACCGTAGCAGAATATACTGCAACGGGAAATGGTGTTTCATCCACACTGGCATCACAAGTCAGCACAATTTTTTAAATGTTTTGGGATAACTCAATAAGTATACTGACGTTATGAGTTGTGATTGAATCGGGCCGACGGTGTAATATGTATAGTTTATTTAGTGATTGACATTTGGTGGAAGTGTTTCAGCGTACAGGCCCGTCGGCGGTGGGGTGAATGCTGGCGATGCTGTTATTCTTATCGGCGGAACGGCGGATGTTATCAGTATCGCATCGAATATTCTTCCAGCGTATCGTCAGACTTTTTCCAGGATTTCCTTGGTGATCTTGCCGGGATGGCCGCCGGGGTATTTGCCGTTGAAACA
>JAFGJS010000080.1 GCA_016928995.1 Candidatus Sumerlaeota bacterium
ATGCGCCGCGCAACGCCCGCGACACGGTCATCATGGATAAAGAGCACTTTTTAGCAATGTCTTGAATGCTGGTTCTTTGTTTTTTCAAGGATGGAATTCCGATTCTTCAGATGTACTCATCATCAAGTTAACGCAATTTTTCGCGAGTCGCCCTCTGTTTTCAAGCATGAATTGTTGATTGTATTCGTCAATGGCGGAATTGAACGAGCGGAACAGCATTGATGATGGCGCCGATAGTCATATTCTGCGCTCAATTCCTTGTTATCACTTTTGCGCCGTCGGCATGCGTTTCCTTTTTTCTGAGCTGCCGGCATCTTGCTTTCGGAGGAGCGCTCAAGCGCATGCCAGCCAGCATTGTTGCCAGGCGCCCGCGTCGTCTTACCGCATCCCAAATTTGATCATCCATATTACGACTCCGCAGAGGGGAATTCGGTTGACATTCATAGTTAACGGTATCATACAGCATTCTCCATATATATTCAATGAGGGTTTATGTGAATATGAAAAAATCGTCAGTCACTTTCGTGATTTTTGCTGCTATACTCATTTGTTTAAACGGCGCAGCGAAGGAGAACAAGGAGCAATCGGAGATGGTGTTATGGTATGAGAAACCGGCCAGGGAATGGGTGGAAGCCTTGCCTATCGGCAACGGCCGGTTGGGTGCGATGGTTTTCGGCGGGGTTCAACAGGAGCGCCTGCAACTGAATGAAGACACGCTGTGGGCTGGCGGGCCATATGATCCTAATCATCAGGGCGCCGTCGAGGCGCTGCCTCAGATTCGCCAGTTGGTTTTAAATGGTGAATATCGAGAAGCCGACCGGTTGATTGGCGAGCGGATGATGGCGACTCCGATCCGGCAAATGCCCTATCAAACAGTGGGCAATCTTAATTTTGAATTCACGGCCATTGGCGAGACGGCGGATTATCACCGTGAACTGAATCTTGACACGGCGACTATCCGGGTGGGTTACAAAATCGATGATGTCGTGTATGTTCGTGAAGTATTCGTCAGTCCGGTCGATCAGGTCATCGTGATGCGGCTCAGCGCGGATCAACCCGGCAAGATCAGTTTCACCGCGAAATACTCAACACCGCAAACAGCGGCCGTTTCCGTTCAAAATGGAGACACCTTGCTTCTCGACGGCGTCAATGGATCCTCGGAAGGGATTGAAGGCGTCTTGAAATTCCAGGCGCTCGCACGAATTGTACTTCAAGGCGGAGAAATCAGCGCGGAAGAAGATTCATTGACCGTCAGCGGCGCCGATTCCGCGATGCTGCTGATCGCTGCCGCAACGAGTTATGTTCGCTACGATGATGTCAGCGGCGATCCTAAGGCAAAAAACCAGGCGACGATCAACAAGGCTTTGGCCAAGGATTATGGCGCCTTGCTTGAGGATCATGTACGTGAGCATCAGCGCTTGTTCCATCGCGTGGAAATCGATCTGGGCCGTACGAAAGCGATAAACCTGCCGACGGATGAACGCATTCGCCGTTCCGAAGAACTCGATGATCCCGCGCTGACCGCGCTTTATTTTCAATATGGGCGCTATCTGTTGATCTGTAGTTCGCGTCCGGGAACGCAACCGGCCAACCTGCAGGGCATCTGGAATGAAAGCATAAAGCCGCCTTGGGGCAGCAAGTACACGATCAACATCAACACTGAGATGAATTACTGGCCGGCGGAACCGGCCAATTTGGCCGAATGCGCCGAACCGTTGATCAACATGGTGAAGGAAATCGGGATCACCGGCAGGCGCACGGCGAAGATTCACTACGGCGTCGATCAAGGGTGGACGGCGCACCATAATACGGATATCTGGCGCGCCACGGCGCCGATCGATGGGCCGGCGTGGGGCATGTGGCCGACCGGCGGCGCATGGCTCTGCATGCATTTGTGGGAGCATTATGAATACAACGGCGATTTGGAATACCTCGCGGACGTCTACCCAACCTTAAAAGGATCGGCGGAGTTCTTTCTGGCAACGCTGGTTGAAGAGCCTAAGCATGGCTGGCTGGTCACTTGCCCGTCGATTTCGCCCGAGAATAGACATCCTCATGGAGTGTCGGTTTGCGCAGGGCCGACGATGGACAACCAGATTTTACGCGACCTGTTTACATACACGATTGAAGCTTCGAAATTGCTGAATGCCGACGAGGATCTGCGCCGGCAGCTGAGCGACGCTTGTGAAAAATTGCCGCCGAATCAAATCGGCAAGGAAGGGCAGTTGCAGGAGTGGCTGGAAGACTGGGATATGGCGGCGCCGGAGATTCATCACCGGCATGTGTCGCATCTTTACGGACTTTTTCCATCGGATCAGATTCATGTGCGCGACACTCCCGAATTGGCCGCTGCCGTGCGAAAGAGCCTTGAGATTCGTGGAGACGATGCGACTGGATGGGGAATCGGCTGGCGTTTGAATCTATGGGCGTGGTTGCATGATGGTGAACATGCGCACAAGATTCTGAAAATGCTGCTTCGGCCTAGTCGCACCTATCCCAATATGTTCGACGCGCATCCGCCGTTCCAGATCGATGGAAACTTCGGCGGCGTCAGCGGGATTGCGGCGATGTTCATGCAATCCCGATGCAAAATTGAAAACGGCGGCATGGTTGCAGAAATCGACTTGCTGCCAGCATTGCCGTCAGCGTTTCCCAATGGAAGCATACGTGGATTCAAGGCCAAAGGAGGTTATGATTTGGACATCGATTGGAAAGATGGCAAACTTATCACGGCTAAACTGCATTCTAATCTTGGGAATCCATGCCAGGTTTATTATGGCGACATGACAACTAAAATCGCTTTGGGCGCAGGGGAAACGCTCGTGCTTAATGGCGGTCTGGAGAAGTAATGCTCAATGGAATTTCACCCCTGATCGGGCCTGATTTGCTTGCAGCGCTATATCGCATGGGACACGGAGATGAAATTGTTCTGGCTGACGCGCATTTTCCAGGCGAATCATTCAACAACAGAGTGTTGCGCGCGGATGGATTGAAAATCCCCGACCTGCTCGATGCAATCCTGCCTCTATTCCCGCTGGATACATACGTTGAAACTCCCCTGATCATGATGAGCGCTGTCGCCGGCGATCAGCTGGATCAAAACGTGCTGAAGTCGTACCGCGATGTCATCCGAAAACATGCTCCGCATGCGCCTGCTATTGAACACATTGATCGTTTTGAGTTCTATGAACGCGCTCGAGCCGCTTACACCGTGCTGATGACAGGCGAAACGGCGAAATATGGCAATATCATCCTGAAAAAAGGCGTAGTCAGTGTTTAGGATAATAAGGAGAACAAAATGACGAGTTCAAAGTATCGTTTTTCCGGCGAACCGCCGAGAATCGGAATTCGTCCCACGATCGACGGACGTCTTGGAGGAGTGCGCGAATCGCTGGAAAAGCAAACCATGGCGATGGCTAAAACAACTGAGAAACTCATTCATCAATTGCGTCATCCTTCCGGCGAAAAAGTCGAATGTGTCATCCCTCCGTTCACCATCGGCGGTGTTCAGGAATCGGCAAGCTGCGCCGAATTTTTTGCACGTAATCGTGTCGGCGTTTCGCTCACGGTGACGCCCTGCTGGTGCTACGGTTCGGAAACGATGGACATGGATTCTCTGACGCCGAAAGCCATCTGGGGATTCAATGGGACGGAACGCCCCGGCGCTGTGTATCTGGCTGCTGCACTGGCAGCGCATAATCAAAAGGGTCTGCCAGCATTCGGCATCTATGGACGCGATGTGCAGGACGCCAATGAAAAATCCATACCTGCCGATGTCGCTGAAAAGATACTGCGCTTTGTGCGCGCCGGACTCGCGACAGCGACCCTGCGTGGCAAATCATACGCTTCAATGGGCGGATGTTCCATGGGCATCGCCGGCTCGATTGTGGATCAGGGATTTTTCGAAGATTATCTCGGAATGCGCGTGGAAGCGATCGACATGAGCGAATTCACACGTCGCATTGAACGTGAGATCTATGATCCGATAGAATTCAAAAGGGCGCTCGCCTGGACGCGTAAAAATTGCGTGGAAGGCGAGGACCTGAATCCACCGGAGAAACAGTTTTCGCGAGAGGCGAAAGACAACGCCTGGGAGACATGCGTCAAAATGGCGATGATCGCCCGCGATATCATGGTCGGCAATTCGCGACTGGCGGAACTTGGTTTCGGTGAAGAGGCGATGGGACGCAACGCCATCGCCGGCGGATTCCAGGGGCAACGCCAGTGGACCGACCATATGCCCAACGGCGACTTCATGGAGGCGATACTGAATTCCTCGTTCGACTGGAACGGCATACGACAACCGTATATCCTGGCGACGGAAAACGATTCATTGAACGCTGCCGCCATGCTCTTTGGTCATCTGTTAAACGGCACAGCGCAAATTTTCGCCGATGTCCGCACCTACTGGAGCCCTGAAGCCGTCAAGCGCGTGACCGGTCATACACTCAAAGGCGCAGCAGCAAACGGCATCATCCACATGATTAATTCCGGACCAGCGGCGCTGGATGGTTCCGGCCGGATGCAGATCGACGGCAAACCTGCAATGAAACCTTACTGGCAAATCAAACACACTGACGTTGAGGCATGCCTGCAGGCGACCACCTGGCGCCATAGTGTCATTGAATATTTTCGCGGCGGGGGATACAGCACACGCTTCAGCACTGTGGGCGGCATGCCGCTCACCATGTCGCGCATCAACCTGGTCAAAGGCCTGGGGCCGGCGCTGCAGATCGCAGAAGGGCAAAGCATCGATTTGCCGGAAAAAGTTCATGACGCGCTCGATGAGCGCACCAATTACACCTGGCCGACGACATGGTTTGCACCACGTGTCACTGGCAGCGGATGCTTTACGGACGTCTACTCGGTGATGAACAACTGGGGCGCCAACCACTGCTCATTGGCTTACGGGCACATCGGCGCCGATCTTATTGCATTGGCCTCCATGCTGCGGATACCGGTTTACATGCATAACGTTCCGTTGGATCAGGTTTTCCGCCCCAGCGCCTGGACATTGTTCGGATCAGATCAGGATCCGGCTGGCGCCGATTTTCGCGCCTGTAAAAACTTCGGACCTCTATATAAATAATCCAAGAACCATCGATAACAGTCGACGGCAATCAACTGCGCATGAGCAAAACAATCGAGGAGATCATCCCATGCCCAAAACAATGACCGGCGCCATTCTGCCCGGCAACAGCACAGTTGAATTAAACCATGCCCATTCGCGCCTCTAGAGACGCGTCTGCAAATACGCGCATATCTTAAGAACGCTCCGGCGAGCGTGTCAACCGTCAAAAACGTTTTACTGACTGCGCAGGCAGGCGCGTCTCTCTTCAGCTACGAACTGCATCAATTTCGGCTGTCATGATTTTTGCGGTGCAAAAATCCCGCCAGCCGGGATTGTTTTGTCCGTCTACCCAGGCCGGCGCTCACGGTCGCTTTGCGGCCTACGCTTTGGCCTGGGCTTTGATCTAAAGCACTTTCAGCGCTAATAAGGAGTCATGATTGAAGAAGATAAGCGCTTCGCGCATCTTGCCGGAATGAAGACATTCACTTGGACGCACTTCTATTCTCGCCTGCTGTGCTCGCGCAGAAAGATGGCGGCCTCGGCTTTCGTGCGTTCGCCTTGAGCCAGGGCGATCACGAAGTCGTAAAGGGCGCCGGGCGGGGCGTCG
>JAFGJS010000081.1 GCA_016928995.1 Candidatus Sumerlaeota bacterium
CGCCCACGCAAAATGTACTTATTCTTCATTGCCATGACTAAAGTTAGATCAACTTCAACGACCCTTGTCTAGTCAAGACCCTAACTGTTTATCAGCTGCCGAGAAGCGAAATCAAATTATTTATTTTTAATGGCGTCGCTGGAGGCGCCAATTAAGATTGTATTCAGGATAAGGAGTTTTTTGCTGTTGCAAACCCCGATCCGCAGCGCCACAATCCCACAATGCCAAAGCGAGGAACTGCCATGAATCAGCGCAAACTGGAAAACCTGTCCCTGGAAGACTTGATCCCGCGCGCCGAGTTTCTGATCGAGGCGCTGCCATACATCCAGCAATTCCGCGGCCAGACTATCGTGGTGAAATACGGCGGCAGCGCCCAGCTGGACGAGGAACTGCGCAAGAACACGATCAAGGATATCGTGCTGATGGAGCTCGTCGGCATGCGTGTCGTCGTGGTCCATGGCGGCGGTCCTGAAGTCAGCAACATGATGAAAAAGCAGGGGCTGGAGCCGCGTTTCGAGGACGGTCTGCGCGTGACCGACAAAGACACCCTCTCCATCACGGAAATGGTGCTCAGCGGCAAGCTGAGCCGGGAAATCGTGAATATGATCAACATGGTCGGCGGGGCCAAGGCCGTCGGTTTGACCGGCAAAGACGGCGGCATGGTCACTGCGCATAAATTTCAGAACCTGACTCGCGACGGCAAGAAAGGCCCTGATATCGGCTTTGTCGGCGAAGTCGAGCATGTCAACCCATCGATCCTGCACACGCTGATCAACGAAGGCTATATTCCGATAATTTCGCCCATCGCGCCGGATGTGAACGGCCAGACCTTCAACATCAACGGCGATCCCTTTGCGGCGTCGATCGCGCGCGCCCTTGGCGCGGTCAAGTTCGTCCTGCTCACCGATGTCAATGGCATCATGACGGATCCAGACGATCCGAAATCGCTGATTCAATCATTAACGCAATCGGAAGCCGAGGAGCTGATTCGGCAAGGCGTGATCAGCGGCGGCATGATTCCGAAGGTGATGGCTTGCATTGACGCGTTGGAAGGGGGCGTGCAGCGCACGCATATCCTTGACGGCCGTTTGCCGCATAGCCTGCTGCTGGAGATTTTCACCCACGAAGGCATCGGCACGATGCTCTTGCCGAATCATTAACTGGAACTATACGGCGATACATGAAGAAATTGATCGAGAACCGCCTTGGAGACAATTGTCATCAAGGCGGTGATTTTTTTTCGCGCAAGGATTTCAGCGGCAGCTCGCGGAACTCGCTCTTCGTCATCGAATCTCGCGGTTGGTATGCATTATTTTTTTCCGCATTTCTCACCACTTAACACATTTTTGGCTGTGAGAAATTGTGTCGCTTGCTCGTGCTCTTGCTCGTGCTCTTGCTCTTCTTGCCCAACCATACACTGTGTTTTAACGAGAGCACGAGCAAGAGCACGAGCAAGAATGTCGGTCTCAAGCACGATACAATGACAATTAATTCACCGTGGTGAGACGACCGGGCTAGAAATATGTCACAATGCGCACAAAAGCTGTGACATGTCATCGTCATGGGGTTGCTAATTCTCTTCCAATAGCTTCACTGGTTTGGTGATGAGCGGCAGGCTGATGGTGAAAATCGTGCCGCGGCCGATTTCGCTGTCCACGTGAATGTTTCCGTGATGTTCATCCACGATGCGATAGACATTCATCAGCCCCAGGCCGGTTCCTCCGAATTTCGTCGTGTAATATGGCTCGAAGATCAATCCCAGATTTTCGCGCGCGATGCCGCTGCCGGTGTCTTCCACTTCGATATGCACGCCGCTGTCGTTGAACCAGGTGCGCACCGTGACGCTTCCGCCGAGTTTGGGATCGATGGATTCGCCTGCGTTTTTGATCACATTAAAGATCGCCCGTTTCAACTGCTCGATGTCCACCGGGATGCGAGGCAATTCGGGATCCAGTTCGCTTTTTAGTTCCGTCATGGCCGCTTCGAATTCGGGGCGCAGCGTCTCCATGGTCTGCCGGATCAGGTCGTTGATCGAAGCGAGCTCCATCACAGGCCGGGTCGGCCGGACGGCGCTGAGGAAGCGCTCAATGATTTTATCGAGCCGTTTGATCTCTTCTTCCACCACGTCGACTGATTTCTCCAGTCTCGGCACGTCGATTTTATTCGCCTCGCCCTTTGCGTTGTTCAGCATCGCCTTGAGCATCTGCACATGGATATGCAGCGCATTCAGCGGATTGCGAATGTCATGCGCCACGCCGGCGGTCAATGCGGAGAGCGAAGAGAGTTTTTCGATTTGCTTGCGCTGCGCTTCCTCGCGGCGGATGTCGGAAATATCGCGCAGAATCATCAGCAGCGAGACCAGCCGCCGGCTGCGATCATCCAGAATCGGATAGACAGAGATGGAACAGATCGCCGGTTCAGGCTCTTCCAGGATCACTTCGCCTGTTGTGGTCTTGCTGGGATCAAATTCTTTCCTGGCCAGAAATTCGAAGAGTTCCCCTTTCGCCACGGACAGCAGCGATTTCCCCTCAAGCGGCCGGCGTGAATGCGGCGTGAGCATTTCATGAGCGCGAGGATTCAGGTAAACAAGCGTCAGCTGAGGATCAGTGACCAGGATTCCTTCGGCCATGTTCGCCAGCACGATCTCGAAAAAATGCTTTTGCTGCACAAGCCGCCGCAGCACGCGTTCGATTTCCGGTGAATCGACCTTGTTGAGATTGCTGACGAGTTTTTCGACGAATTCCCGCGTGGGCATCTTGCTCCTCCGCTTCGCCCAATTTCGATGATAATGGATATTGATCTATATCGATGCTTCAAGCATTATTGTAAATCTCCTGCCGCGCAGGACAAGGAAAAAGCGAAAGCCGCGGTACAGAGCTTGCCCGGAACGGTCCTCAGTGTTTTTTTCTTCATATTCATCGTGGATTGGATTGGGAAAAATCCAAAAATAGGGTCTGTGGTCATTGTAACGTGAGATATCGCAGGGATTTACGTTTTCGAAAAAAAACGGAAAAAAATTTCATGATTTTGCGGGGAAAGTATTCCTTATATATAAAGAGCAATGAAAGACGTTAACCGGCTGATGTCTGACATGCAACTCAGCGAGTGGGTTGGACTGGCGCAAAAAGGCGACCAGCAAGCCACGGATGAGATTTACCGGCGTTTCAAGGATATGGCGTTTTCATACGCCTATTCGATGCTTGGCGACATGGAGTTGGCGGAGGATGCGCGGCAAGAGGCTTTTTTACAGGCCTACTGCGATTTAGTGCAACTCAAAGACCCAGAGGCTTTCCCGCTATGGTTCAAGCAGATCGTGCGATCCAAATCATTGGCGTTGCGGCGCGGCAGACAGGCGATCCTGATTCCGTTGGAAGACGTTCCGGAACTCGAAGCGACCGGAGAGGCGGTCGCGGAACGGTTGGATCGCAAACGACGGGAGCAACTGGTGAACCGCTCCATCGGGCAATTGCCCCGTGCCGAACGCGAAGTCGTGCGGTTGTTTTATCTCGAAGGCTGCTCGATGAAAGCGGTGGAACAGCGGACGGGATTGGCGGTGAAAACGGTGCAGAGCCGTCTGCATTCCGCGCGCGTGCGCCTCAAAGACAAAGTGATGGGGCATGTCAAGGGCATCGTTTGGCAGGAACGCCTGGCCGGAAGGAGTGAAGCTTTGATCTCCGCAAGCCGCGAAGCAATTAAGCAGTTCGAGGAGGAGATTCGCGAGGTGGGGATGCCGTCCGATGCGAAACAGGCTCGGGCATGCGATCTGATTTGCGCCAAGGGCCGCTTGTTGCGCTTTATGGGCGAGCATACCGCGGCGCTCGAGGCGTTCCATGCCGGGATGGAATATCCCGTGCTGAAACGCAGGCCGGAATTGCGCGCGCGGTTCATCGTGGAACTCGGTCTGACGCTGATGCAGACCGCGGAATACGCCCGGGCGGTCGAGCGTTTCGCCGAAGGGTTGGCGCTGCTCAAGAAATTGAAGGCGAATGACACGGAATTGCTCCGGGGATTCGCGCTGGGAGGGATGGGCTTCTGCGCATGGCATCGCGGTGAATTGGAACGGTCGCGGAGATATTACAGCGAGATGCAGGCGATCGGCCGCAAACGGAAGGCGCCGGAGCTCTGCGCGGAATCGATGAACAACCTGGCCGCATTGGAGTGGCGCGCGGGAAAACTGGCCGAGGCCATCCGGCATTTCCGGACATGTCTGCGCGAATGGACGAAACTGGGCAATCGTTTTGGCGCGGCGATGGCGCGGATGAACCTGGGTATCATCGAGGAAAACCAGGGGCGATTGGAGCCGGCGCGCAAGAGCTATCTGGAGGCGTTGAGTCTTTCGCGTGAACTGGGCTTTCTCCAGTTGCAGGCGCTATCGCTGGTCAATCTATCGAGTTTGGCGCTGAACGAAGCGCGGTTTGACGCTGCGCGCGAACGGGCGCTGGAGTCTTTGGATTTGATGCGTAAACTGGGGGGCGCGGGAGAATCGGCGGCGCTGGAGAATCTCGCCGCTGCCGAACTAGGACTCGGAAATCTCGAAGTGGCGCATAAACAGCTGGAACAAGCGCGTAAAATCGCGGCGCAGGAGCAGGATCCATCCCGTCAGCTCTCGTTGGATTTATTGGAGCTTGAACTGCGGTTGACGGAAGCCGCGGGTCGCTGGGTTGGGCCGCGCTCTTCTGCTAAGCGATCTCCCAAAGCCGGGGGAGAAGATTGGCCAGAGGAGCGTCTGGCCCATGCATTGATTCGGGAATTGCTTTCCAGGATGGCTGCGGCGGAAAAACAGGCGCGCCAGCTGCATTGCGATCAGGAACTGCCGCGCATCTTACGGCTCCGGGCGATGACGAAGGGCGCCGGAGGCCTGTATGCCGCGGCGCGGAAAACGCTCAAACGCGCGATCAATCGGGCCGATGAGCAAAACAACCGAATTGAAAACGAACGGCTCAAGTTATTCCAGGCATGGTTGGAGTTGAAATGAGGAGCGAACGCCGTTAATTGTCTATTGATATTTATTATAAGTTCGGTTGTAATGCTTTTATGATATATATCGGTCAGCATATAGAGGAGTTGGATGAAAAATGCAGAGATTACTTTTTTCAGCAATCTGCCTGACACTTGGATGCATCAGCGACGTTTACTGCCAGGAAACCACAGACACGTACACCCTGGACTATTCGCAATTCGTCATCGGCGGATCGGTCGGCGAGAGCACGGATTATGGCGTTGTGGACACGCTCCGGGTCGCCAGCGACGACGCCGAGACGCAAGTGGGGGGATCGTATTTGGTGGAAAACGTGATCGATAATGATGATCGCGTGAACATCCCGATCCTCAGCGCTCAGGGCACCAAGGTGCGGCTTGAAATCCCGAGCGAATCACTGCCCAAGGGCGCCGTGGGATACCGGATTATGCGCGCGTATGTCTACCCCTACGGCGGATCGTTTACAGCGCGCGAATTGGTCGTGGGAACGTACTGCTACATCCATGACGGGCTGTTGACGGGAGGCGTTTATTACGACTACGTGGAGCCTAACCAATACTATGCGTATTTGATCGAAGTGGAACTTTCGGACGGCACGCGTGTGATTCTGACCGCGCCGATGTTCGTACAGTCCGGCGAGAGCATCAACACCCACGTGCCGGCATGGGATTTGTACCAGTGAACAAAGTAAAATCGAGCGGGAAGCAATTCATTCATAGAGGAGGAGGGATCGAAGATGAAACTCAAACGAAGACAAAGGGCGTATGTTGCTTCGGCAAATCCGAGGGTTTTTGTGACCATGATTGCGTTGGCAGTGGGAACTTTGATGCTGCTGAGTGCGACTCGACAAGCGCATGCCGTGGGGCCGTTGCGATCCACGGGTTATGATCTGACGTTTGTCCGGCTCAATCAGGGCGGCGAGGCGGATTCGCAAAGCACCGGCGGCGCTTATGCCATCACGGATCAAGTGCGAGTGACTGGGACGGAAGCTTCGCCGCAGAGCAGCGAGCGTTACACCGTCAGCGAAGATTTCGATAGTGCGCCTGCCGAAGAAAGCGCGAATTTGCCCCTCTGGCGCGAATACCGGTGAGCGGCGTTTCATGGCTGATGCATCGGATTGAAGAGCGGAAATTGCATTCATGATTTTACAGCGTCATGCTTTTTTGTGCAGAAGGTAAAAAACAAACCGGCTTTCGGGACATATTGGTTCCGGTTCTTAATCACAGGGAGAACGAGGAGAATGGACGCAAGCATCAAACGGAACGCGAAGGCGCTGTTTTTCATCACGTGGGCGGCGCTGATTCTGCTGCTGGCGAATTTCGCCCAGGCCAGTCAGCAGGTGGAGTTCAACTACAACGGCCGCGTGAAGCATAACGGCGCCCCGTTCGACGGTACGGGTTATTTCAAGTTCGCGCTGGTCAGCCAGAACGGTCAGATCTCCTATTGGTCCAACGACAGCACCAGCGCCGCGGGCAGCGAGCCATCGGGCTACATCACATCGGAAGTGATCGATGGCTTTTTCAACGTGGCGATCGGCGACACGCTGATCGGGATGGATCCGCTAGTCCCGACTGTGTTCAATGAAGACGAGCGTATCTATCTGCGCGTGTGGTTTTGCCATGACCTTGGCTCCAGTTTCCAACGGCTCAATCCCGACCGCCGTGTGGTGAATCCGGCGTTGCTCGGACAGCAAACCTTTGATGAGGACATCACGCTCTACGTAGACGCCGATAACGGCGACGACGCCAACAACGGACTGACGACCGACACGGCCAAGCAGACGATCCAGGCGGCATGGGATGTGATACCTCCGTTGGTGCGAAAGTCGATAACGATTCAAGTCCTTCCCGGCGTCTATCGTGAGATGTTAACGTTGACTGGCAAGACGGTTGTCGGAGGAAATACAATCTCAATCATTGGCGACTCGTCTGATCCCACGTCTGTCGTGATATCCGGCGCCGATGAAGGAGCTCCGGGCATGCCCGTGCGAACTTATGGATTTACCATCCTGCAACAACGATCTGTGATGATACAGGGCTGCCAAGTTGCATACTGCAATACTGCAGGGATCATGGTTCAAGATCAAAGCCAGATTGAAATTCACGATGTTATTGCTTTCCAATGCATGCAAGGAGTGAATTCGGGATCGTCGAAAATCACGATAGTCAATTTTGAAATGACTGAGGGATTGACTGGCGCCACAGTCACAAGAGGTGTCAGGTCCAATGCATATAGTATAATTAACATATATGACAGCTGTTTCGCAAATCTGGGCGAAGGTATGAATTTTAGTAATACTCATTCGAATATTTTTAGCACTGAAATTGATAATTGCGGAGAGGGCGTCGTCAGCGGATTTAGTTTTGTTCGTTTTCGTCCCGATCAAAATACGATTTCCAATTGCACCCTTGGGATGAGTATTTTACAGGCCAGCTCAGTGATGGCGTTATCGTCATCGCTTACGCTGACAGGCAACACTACGAATACATACAAAGATTCCAATGTCAGCACAGCTGGTTTTTAGCGTTGTCGTTTTTGATCGGCGATCGAGGAATCATTCATCCTGCCGCAAACGGCCTTTTGCATAAAACGTATGAAAATCAGAAAAGCCGTCAATCGTTCGTTCGGCGATTGACGGCTTTAATATTAATGGTGGGAGATGCCAGAATCGGTTGCGTCATAAAAAAATCGACAATTCCAGACCGACTGTTTCTGCAAAAATCCTGAAAGGATTTAATAAAGGATCCACTGCGCGTCGGCGGAGGTTTCCGGGACGATGGGGATGTTGACGGTTAAGCTGAAACCTTCCTCGTCATAGCCGGTTGAACTGCTGCAGCGCAAGGTGATGCCATAGGGGCTGCTGGCCGCGCTGGCTGAGATCCAATCGATTTGTCCGGTCGTTGAATCAATCGTCATGCCAGTCGGGGACGATCCCTGGAATGACCAAGTGACGTCAAAGGTGCTCGCCTGACTGAGAGACGGCAGCAGCGAATAGGGCTTGCCTTGTTTGATTGTATGGTCACTGATGTCGGTGATCATCGGCGGCAATGCCGCTTCGGTTCCGCTGTGCATTTCGTCCAGCAGCATGGATCCGGCGCTCCCGGCGTTGAATTCCATGTTTTCCAGGGCAGTGGTGCCGTAGGCGTTTCCCAAGCCGGACAAGATCTCGATGCCGTTGACGTACAGATCCCATGTGTTCGTGCTGAAGTCCTGGCGAATCGCAATGCGCGTCCAATCCGTCACCGCGATGCCGGTCGCGCTCCAGGCGCCCGATCCGGCGCCGTTGCCATCCAGGCAGGTGATGCCGCCGGTTGAATGAAAGAACAACAGGCAGGTGGCGCCGCTTGCCGCAGGCAGGTCTGGATAATCAGAACTGGCTGTCGGCAGGCATTGCAACTCGAACCAGACAACCTCCTCGCTGCTGCTGGTTGCATAGACCGCCTGACCGGAAGATGCGATTTCGACCGCCTGACTGCCCGACAGCACCGTGACGATCTGAATGTTGGCGGTATTGGTTGTCAGCCAGCCTTGCTGTCCATTCAAATCGCCCAGCACATAATCCGGCGATTCGAAACCCGTTGTAACGGGCCAGGCAGCGGGAGTGTCACGACGATTACGCTGAATGGCGATTCGATTTCCGTGGCCGGAACGGGTGTGACGGTTGATGGCACTTCCGCCACGATCACAGCCGGAGGCGACTATCTGATTAGCGGCACACTGAACGCCGGTCAAATTCGCGTGGAAAGCGCTGACGATAATATTGTGAAGCTGATCCTGAATGGCGTCAATATCACATCTGCCCTCAACGCTCCGATCAGCGTCGAACAAGCGGATAAGACCGTGATCATTTTGCCGCCTGGTTCCTTGAATACTGTCACCGATCCCGCTTCATATACCTATGTGAATTCTGGAGACGACGAACCCAATGCCGCTATTTTCAGCAAGGATGATCTCTCTATCTGCGGGAGCGGCTCGCTGACCATTAACGCCAATTACAATGATGGATTGTCGTGCAAAGACGGCCTGGTCATCAACGGCGGCACTCTTGTCGTCAATGCGATTGACGATGGCATCCGCGGGAAGGATTACCTCGTGGTGAAGGCTGGCACAATCACGGTCAACACCGCTGGCGATGCGCTGAAATCGGACAATGATACGGATGCGACGATGGGCTATATTCTCATCGAAGACGGCACGCTCAATCTCACGAGCACAGGCGCGGATGGATTCGACGCCTATACCGATGCGCTGATCAAGGCCGGGACGATCACCGTGACAACAGGCGGGGGAAGCGGCGTGACGCCGAGTGATTTGATCTCGACGAAAGGAATCAAAGGGACGCAATGCGTTATTGTTGACAACGGAACCTTTACGATCAATTCGTCGGATGACGCGATCCATTCGAATACCGACGTTCTGCTTGATAACGGCACGTATACTCTTTACACCGGAGATGACGCCATCCACGGCGATGCAACGCTGACCATCAACAGCGGCACGATCAATATTTTGACATGTGTTGAAGGCATCGAAAGCAATGAAATCACATTGAACGGCGGCGATTATCATGTCACAGCGTCTGATGACGCGATGAATTCAAGCGCAGGCACCGATGTCGAAGGCGACGACGGGAGTTGTTCCTATGTATACGGCGGACACATCGTCTTAACCGCGACCGTAGGGGATGGATGGGACGGCAACGGCGATCTCGTGATGACCGATGGCACAGTCATCATTCACGGACCGTCCAGTGATCCCGAGGTGATCGTCGATTATAATGGGACATTCAATATTTCCGGAGGATTATTCATCGGATCAGGGAGTTCGTCCAATATGACGCAAGCTCCCAGTTCCTCTTCGTCCCAAAATTCCTTAAAGGTGATGTTCACTTCGTCCTATGCCGCGACAACGCTGTTCCATCTCCAAACCAGCGCCGGCGCTGAGGTGATCACGTTCCGGCCGACTCATCAGTATCGATCGATTGTTTTTTCATCATCCGCACTTCAGACAGGAACCACCTACCAGATTTACATGGGCGGATCGCATTCCGGCGTTAATACGGACGGAGTGTATTCAGGAGGAACCTATACCCCAGGAACACTCTACACGACTTTTACCGTGACCCAGCGAGTCACTTCATTAGGATCATCAGGGCCGCCCTCCTTTCCTTGAGCGATGGAGGATTGTCCCATGAACATGGGCAGCTTATCGGGTGCGTATAAAACCAAACCCGCGCTCATGAGCAGAGCGCGGGTTTGATAGATCCAAGTTGTCTTACTCTTGCTCTTGCTTGAAAAACAGCATGTTGTGCGTCCAAAAGAGCAAGAGCAAAAGCAGGAGCAAGAGTGATCATTTTTCAGACATGGAACCACGAGGGATGGTGAGTAACCCGGGCCAGGTAAATCGAACGGGAAGGCCAAGAGGCGGATAAACGCAAGATGAGAAAAGGAAAATGGTGGGCGATGGCAGGCTCGAACTGCCGACCTCTTGCATGTCAAGCAAGCGCTCTAACCAAACTGAGCTAACCGCCCACGCTCCGCATTCAGACCGGCGAGCTTGCCGCCCGTCCGTAAAAGGAGCCTGATTCCGCCCGATCCGGCAGGGAAAATCAAGTTCTTTTTTCTTCTTCTTTAGCGAGGCTTTTTTCCAGATAGGTCAGCACATTTTCGAAGCGCAACTTGTTGTTTGGATCCAGATCGGCCAGCCCCCGGTGCGCTTCCAGGATATGCACGATCTGGTTGTATTTATCGGTTTCGGGCACTTGCGCGGCCTGAAATTCGTCTTCCGGAAGATCTTGGCCGCCGGTGTCCTGATGGCAATCCAGGATCTGATTGAGCCCCAGAGTGGAGAGCAGTTTCAGGGTGTGCTGATTCAAGTTCATCACGGAGACTTTGCCCATTCCCCGGCGCATTTGTTTGTTGCCCAGCAATGCCAGCACGCCCATGAAGGTGCTGTCCATATAACTGCACTGCTCCAGGTCGAAAATATAGCGCACGTCGCGATTTTCGTTCTGATAGAGCTTGTCCAGTTTTTCCAGCGCCATGCTGTTGTTGAACGTTCCGCGACCTTGAACCCGAATGACGATGATGTCGTCATTCAGTTCCGCATATTCCACGTTGTTTTCTTCCTGATTCATACCGCCGCTCCGGAGTCTTGAACGCTTCGCCCTCATATTTCGTGATGCTGGCACTATCGACTAGCTTGTCCCATTTCAAACAGTGTGTCAATCACTTTGCTATCTTCTCTGGCGAAAAAATCATTATTCGCGGCTTGCGGATGTTGCCGCATTGTCCGTCGGATTGATGAACGCGCGGGGAAGGCGCGATGCAGCAAAGCCGGCGGTATTTTCGCAAATTCGGCGACGCGCCGCAATACAAATACATGGATGGGCGCTGCGGCTCCGCGGCGTTTCGAGCGGGGTGAAAAACCTGCCGTCCGGCGTAACTTTTTGCTTGCAAGGAAAGAACCGGCCTGTCTTAATCCGGCTTCCATGCGCTTGACGCGGAACTCAGGCCATACCGATCTATGCGCCAAATTTTACCGAGGAGGAATAACCGCCGATGTCGATCGAAGATAAAGTCAGAGAGATCATCGTCGATGAACTGGATGTAGATGAAGCCAACGTGACGGCAGACGCCAAGTTTCAGGAAGACCTGGGCGCGGATTCTTTGGACACGGTGGAACTCGTGATGAAATTCGAAGAGAATTTCGACGTTGAAATTCCGGATGAAGACGCTGAGAAGATCATCACGGTCGCAGACGCTGTGAATTATCTGAAATCCAAGGGCGTCGCCGACGAATAAGTCTCTTCATCGTTGCGAGCTCCATTCATTCAGCAGTAATCGATGCACCCCGGCGGCGTATGCAGCCGGGGCGCAGTGTTTTAAAATGCTGCGCTGCGTTGGGGCGATTGGCCGTACGCGCCTCACTGGCCGTGACTGGTATCTGAAAAAACCGTGCGGATCGGCGCAAGAAATCCGCTCGTGGGATGTAAAAAAAAGATGAAATGGTGTAAGGTTTCGATTCGAAGAACGATTAAGCTTTAGTCGAATCGACAAGGCGCCGATACAATAATGGGGTAATAGTGACAGATCGGCCTTTGCGGCATAGAAAATAAACTATGGGACACGTAATCCTGGTTTGGCTGGTTCGTGGATATAACCCAACCCCTTGAGCTTCCGCGCTCACCGGCCCTACTGTGATTTTCCGTGTCCCATTTTCATTATATTGATGTCACACTCCGGCTTTTGCCGGGATCTTATTATTCCGTTTCAATTGATTCAATTTTCCCGCCAGCGCCGCCCGTTTGACGAAAGACATCCGGTCGACGAAAAGCACGCCGTCTAAATGGTCTGTCTCGTGTTGAGCCACTCGCGCCAGCAGTTCCGTCATCGCCTCCGTGTGGATTTTTCCGTCCAGTCCCTGGTAGCGCATGGTGATCGTATGCGGCCGGTACACTTCGCCCTCGATTCCCGGCAGCGACAGGCATCCTTCGTGAAACGAGACGTCTTCCGGCGATTCTTCCACGACTTGCGGGTTGATATACACGCGCAGGTTCCTCTTGCCGATGCGCTTGCCGTTTCCGTCCGCTTCCACCCAGTCCACATCGCAGATGAAGAATCGCTTCATAATGCCAACTTGCGAAGCGGCCAGGCCGATGCCGTCGTTTTCATACATCATGGCGGCCATTCTGTCGATTTGCTGCTTTAATTCCGGATCGTCAAAATCTTCTACGGGTTCGCACTTTTCCCGCAATGTGGGATTCCCATAGGTTAATATGTCAAATTCTTCCCGGCTCATGCAGTTTTGTCCTCGAGATAGATCCCTGACTCATTTAGAGCAATCATTATACTGGACAATTCTTGATAAATCAATCGAAAACTCCTTCAATGTTAATATTTTGGTTTTTTTAGCTGAAAATTTACAGATTCAAGCTACGGAAATTGAGCAGGAAAAGGCGCAAATAACGCACGGGCGGTTGATTTTTGCGCTGTTGTTATCCTTATTTCTGCTTGCGTTTGGTTTTTTTGCGCCGAACAATCCATTTTGCGGCGATAAAGTACATGTTGCGCCGTTTATCGGTGATTATGCTTGGTCTGCGCGCCTCCGTCGCCATGGCGCGGTTTGCGCGGGCAAGCGCTGTCAGGAGAGTCAACAATGCAGATTACAAACGCCGTTGTGCCTGTGGCGGGCATGGGCACGCGATTATTGCCGGCGACGAAAAGCCAGCCGAAGGAAATGCTGCCCGTGGGCAAGCGGCCGGTGGTGCAATACGTGGTGGATGAGCTGCGGCGCAACGGCTTGCGCCAGGTGCTGCTGATCACCGGCTCAGGCAAACATTCCATCGAGAATCATTTCGATGTGGATCCGGTGCTGATCCGCTTCCTGCGCGAGACGAACAAGGAGGCGTTGCTCAAGGAACTCGATTTTGAGCGTCAGGACATGCGCTATTTCTACACGCGCCAGAAAATGCAATTGGGATTGGGCGACGCGATTTTGCATGCGGCGGAGTTCACGGGCAACAAGCCGTTCGTGGTGGCGCTGGGCGATTCGATCATCGGCCGTCATGCGCAGAGCCGCACGCTGTCGAAGATGATGGAAATCTTCACCAGCGGCACGGCGGAAGCGGTGATCGCGTTCGAGGAAGTGCCGGAGGAAGAGGTGCATCATTACGGCATCGCCGAGCCGGAGACCATGCCGAAAGACGGCGAGAAATTCGTGATTCGCGACCTGATCGAAAAGCCGTCGAAGGATGAAGCGCCAAGCCGGCTGGCGGTGGCGGCGCGTTATGTGTTTTCACAGCGGATCTACGAGGCGTTGCGCGAGACGAAGCCCGGCAAGGGCGGCGAGATCCAACTGACGGACGCCATCCGGCTGTTGATCCGCGGCGGCGAGCGCGTCGTGGGCGTGAAACTGCCGCCGGATGAAGCGCGCTACGACATCGGCAACCATGAGTCCTATTTTCAAGCCTTTATTGATTTTGCGCTGCATGATCCGGAGTATGGCGAAAGAATGCGGGCGTTCTGCCGGGAGCTGCTGAATGAAAATCATTGAGACGCATGCTCATGCACGAGCCGGACTGATGGGGAATCCTTCGGATGGGTATTTCGGCAAGACGCTCTCGATTCCCGTGCGTAATTTTTCGGCGCGCATCGTGCTGTACGAGTGGGAGCGTGTGGAGGTGCTGCCCAACCGTCAGGATCATGTGCGCTTCGGCAGTCTGCAGGAACTGGCGTCCGAGGTCGGACGCAACGGCTACTTCGGAGGCATGCCGCTGATCGCGGCGGCGCTGAAGAAGTTCCATGATTATTGCCAGGAAAACGACGTGGCGCTGCCCCGGGAGAATTTCTCGATTCGCTACGAGACCGACGTTCCACGACAGGTGGGGATGGCCGGTTCGTCGGCGATCGTCACGGCCACGTTTCTGGCGCTGATGCAGTTTTACGAAATCGAGATTCCGCTGCCGGAACTGCCGAACTGGGTGCTGGCGACGGAGGTAGATGAACTGCGGATTCGCGCCGGATTGCAAGACCGCGTGGTGCAGTGCTATGATGCGCCGGTGTTCATGGATTTCGACCGTGAGATTATGGAGCGCCAGCGGCATGGCGAATACGAGACGTTGGACCCGGCGCTTTTTCCTCCGCTGTACCTGGCGTATAAGGAATGGCTGTCGGAGGTGTCGGGGATCGTGCATAACGATTTGCGCGAGCGCTGGGATCGAGGCGATCAGGATGTGCATGATGCGATGCAGGAATTCGCGCGGCTGGCCACGGAGGCGCGGCAATGCCTGCTCGACGGTCGGCCGGAGCAACTGGGTCCGCTGATGGATGCGAATTTCGATCTGCGGCGCAAGATTATGAAGGTCAGCCCGGAGAACCTGAAGATGGTGGAAACGGCGCGGAAATGCGGCGCGTCGGCGAAATTCTGCGGCAGCGGCGGCGCGATCGTCGGCGTTTGTCCGGATGACAAGACGTTCAACAAGTTGACCACGACGCTGGGACGGCTGGGTTGCACGGTGATCCGTCCACGGATTTTGCCGGACCATTGATCATGAGAGGCGCGTGATGGCTTTTCTGAAATCCTTCTTCAGCAAAGAGGCAAAGCGCGAAGTGCTGGTTGTGGATGACGATGCGGACATCCGCAGCGTGATGGCGGCTGCGTTGAAGCAGGGCGGATTCGCCGTGCATGAAGCGCGCAACGGCCTGGAGGCGCTGGAGGCTGCTCGGAAGCGCAAGCCAGCGCTGATCCTGATGGATATCGCAATGCCCGAAATGAACGGTCAGGAGCTGCTGGCGCGCTTGCGCGAAGATGAGGAGACGCGCGAGATTCCGGTAATCATGATCACCGCGTTGAGCAGCGAAACCGAGCATACCGATGCGGAATGGGCGCGGAAAATGGAGGTGGATGGCTTCATCTCTAAGCCGTTCGATCCGATGCGCGTGCTGGAATTGGTTCAGTCGATCCTCGAACGGCGCGGGGATTAAAGCAATCCCCTTCAGATGATTTGAGGCTTGGAAATTCGGGAGAGCAGAAATGTCCACAGAATTTCTGGTGAACGGCTGCGTCTGGTACTTCGTCTTTCTTTTTTCCACGGTGCTGCATGAAGGCGCGCATGCATTGGCTGGGTATCTCATGGGAGATTCCACAGCTTATCATGACGGGCAGGTTTCGTTGGATCCGCTGCCGCATATGCGGCGCGAGCCGATAGGAATGATTGTATTTCCGCTGCTTTCCTTTGTGTTCTATTCTGGGAGCTTGATGTTGGGATGGGCCAGCTGCCCCTATGATCCGGAGTGGGCTAATCATTATCCCTATCGCTCGGCCTTGATGTCGCTGGTTGGTCCAGTAGCGAATTTGCTGCTGGTCATCATTGCGGGCGTCGCAATTTACATCGGTTTGCATACGGGATATTTCTATCCGCCATCGCATATTTCAACCAACGCTCTGATTGGAATTGTGCTGGGGGCGGATGGCTTGCCGTTGGCGCTGGCGAAAATTTTCAGCGTAATGTATTCGCTGAATATGCTCTTGTTTCTATTCAACATCATCCCGCTGCCGCCGATGGATGGCGCAACGGCGATCCATCTGTTTTTCAAGGAGGATGCCGCGCGGCAACTTCAGCAAGTGATGAGCATCCCTGTGGTGCAGCTGTTTGGTTTCATGATCATGTTCCGTTTTTTCTGGTATCTGTATCTTCCCGTTTGGCGTTTTTCCATCGAAACGCTGTATCCCGGTCTTTACTATTGAAACGATATTACGTTTCCCAGAGCGGGGCGTAGGCTCCGGCGTCGAGGCGGAAAGTCCAGGCGACGGCTTCGCGGGCGGTCTGCGTTTCCGGCGGCACGCGTAGCCAGTGTTCCTTGAACGCGCCGTCCGGCTCGGGCGTGGCATTGATCACGCGAACCATGACGATCGGCTCGTCACGGACGACCGGCGCGACGTAAAGTTCGCCAAAGGCGTCGGCATGCAGCCGCTCTCCGCCGGATTCGCGCAGGTAGCGTTGCGCGCCGAAGCGCTCGATCATCGCGCGGCGCAATGCGCGCGGCAGGTTTTCCGCTTGCAGATCGCCCACGGTGATGGTCTGTGGCGCGTCGATCAGGCGCGGCGGGACGCGCATCCCGTGCCAGGCCCAGAGCGCGGATTCATCGGCGTAGAGCGCGGCTGGTCCGCTGGGTGAATGCAGTCGGCCTTCGGCGTCGTAGCGCAGGCGCACGGGGCGGTCGCAGAGGATCGCCGTGTTCTCATAACACCACCAGGCGGAGCAGAGGTGCTCCAGCGCGACCAGCGGCAGCAGCGCGTCAGCCGCCTGGGTTTGACCGGCCGTCCATTCCAGCCAGGCCAGTTCGCCGGGGTTGGCCTGATTCCAACTGCATTGCCGCAAGGCGCGGGGGAGCGGCTGGACGGCGTTTGGATCGGCGTCGAAATCCGCCGGTTGCAGCAGTTCCATGATCTGGTTTTGCTGCAGCAGACATGCGGCGCGCCAGGCTCGCGCTTCGAGGCCTAAGGGCAATTCACGTTTCAGGCCGCATTGCATACGCCGCGCGATGGACTCCTGCATCTCCCGCGCGGCGCCGTAAATGCGGCCAGCGACGCATGCTTCGCGCTGGAGCACCTGTCCGGCGCGTTCGGCGCCAGTGTGCGGCGATCCGCACCAGACGATGCGGCGCGGAGCGCTGAGTCCGGCGGCGCGATAGGCGGCGTCGATCCAGCGCCGGGCGCGTTCGCGGTTCGCCAGCCGATCCGCCACGGAGAGCTGGCGCACGCCAAGCGCCGCGTCCCATTCGGCGGCGATTTCGCCGGCCAGTTCGCGCATGGGCGGATGGATTCCTGCTGGCAGCGGTTCGGGCGGAGCGGGTGCGTCCGCGCGCAAATCAACCGGCTCCCATGAGTATTCGCGCTGCTTCATGGCGCGATACAGCCCGGCTTCGAGCGCGAGCGGCGCATGCTCGTCGTGGATCAGCGTGCAAGGCCGGTCGAGGCGCAAGTAGAGTTCGTTATCCCGGTCGTCGGCCGCAAAGACCTCCGCGGCGGAGTGCGTCTCCGTCGCTTGATCTTCGCATAACGCATGCACGTGGCCTTCGCCTTCGCCTTCGAACAGGATCATTCGTCCATTTTGCGGCTCGACGGCGCTCAGCAACTCCGGGTGCGGCAGCTGGCTTACAGTTTGGATGAGGATGTCGCCTTGTCTCTGCATGATGTGCGCCTCCTTGGCGGTCTTGATTCTTTTGGTTTCTAAACTCTAAACTCTGAACTCTAAACTCTGAACACTAAACTCTATTACGCCGTGGCCATGCCGCGATTGGGGATTTCGCGCGCGCATTCGCGTTCGATGGTTTCGGCGGCTTTGATCAGCTCATCGAAATCCGGCTCGTCGAATTGCTGCATGGACGCGCTGATTGCAGCGAGGTGCACGGCTCGTTCGATCTGCGAACTGGTGAGCGGCGAACGCTGCGCCAGATTTCGCACGAGTTCCGGGTTGCTGGCGATCCCTTCGCCTGCGAGCGCGATGCGCCATTCTTCGGCGCGGCGCAGCATGTATTTCATGTAAATCGTGTCTTCCATCATCATTGCGGTCATCCTCCGGGGTGTTTGTTTTCTTCGCACATCATTTTATATGCATGGTTCGTGCCAAAAATATAAATATAAGAAAATCAGTGATGAAATAAAAATAAAACTTAAATAAAATCACAAAATTATAAAAATTATATATAAAATATATATTCTTGCCGATTTCAAGAGTTTTGATTTGAATGCAATATTGGATTGAATCCGATCATGAAGGGCGCTTTCTGTTGAATTTATGTGGAAGGCAGGGGAGCATGATTCAGCAGTGTTAATCGAACCGAACGCTATAGATTGAAAGTGATTCAGGCGGTGGGCCATGTTCAAGATCGGGAAGTTGGCGAAATTTGCGGAGCAGTCCGGGCGATGGATCAATCGTGCGGCGATCCTGCTGCTGCTCTTCACCGGGCTGGTTGTGCTGGGCGTGCTGGGTTATGCGGCGCTGCTGGCGAACCGCACCATCGCGGAGCTGCTGACGCAGAACGAGACTTTGAAAACCGCGCTGGCGAACCTGGAGGCAGAGTCGGAGATCGGCTATGCCAAGGCGCTGTCGCGCACGACGGTCAATGGCCGGACCTTTACCCGGGTGCTGTTTGTGGAGACCGATCCGGCGCAACCGGAGCGGAAATTGCGCGAGCTGGAATGCGAGGTGGAAGGCGACGTTGTGCATTTCGACGCGCTGGTGGCGCGATTCGACCGCCAGCTCGTGCGCGACGGCAAGGCGCGGTCGCTGTATCTCTGGCGGCGGATTTACGGCGAGAACACCCCGCCCGCAAAGGGAATGCCGATTCAACCGGAAGGACAGATCCCGGAACGCTACCGGGCCTTGACGCGCGATCTGCCTCCGGCGGACCGGATGACTTTCTGGGGCGCGATCTGGTCGCTGGCGAACGATCCGGAGCGGCTGACGAAGCTCGGTGTGCGCGGCGTGGCCGGGAATGCGGTGTATATTCAGCTGCAGCCGGGCAAACTGTATGTCTTCACGATCAACCACGCCGGCGGGCTTGAGGTGAAGGTGGAGAACATGCGGTGAATCCTGAACTCGAAAATATCGAGGCGGACGGCGAGTTGCTGGATTTGCTGTCGGGCAAGCGGGCGGCGCTGTCCTTGAATCGCCGCACGCTGGAGTTTGAATTGCCCGTCGGTGTGTTCAGTTCACACGAGGTGGATCGCGGGACGTTGATGTTGCTGCGCGAGCTGGAGAAGGCCGGCGCGCCGCAGGGAGCATGGCTGGATGCCGGATGCGGTTGCGGGCCGATCGCTCTGGCAGCGCTGGCGAACGGCTGGGCGGAGCGCGCGGCCGGTCTGGAGCGCGACGCGCTGGCGCTCGATTTTGCGCGGCGTAATGCGCGGAGCAACGGGCTGGTAAATGCGGAGTGGATTGGCGGAGTGGCGTATCCCGAGGGACTGGGGCGATTCGATAGCATCGCGACGAATCTGCCGGCCAAGGCGGGCGATGATGTGCATCGTTTGATTCTGCTTGGCGCGGCGAAATTTTTGAAGCCGGAAGGCCGGGCGTGGTGCGTGGTTGTGGCGCCGCTGGGCGAACTGATCGCGGCGACGCTGCATGAGCCGGGAGTGGAATTGCTGCATGTGCGCGAGTCGGCGGAATATTGGGTGATGCAATATCGCTTTAAGAGAGCGCCGGAAGTTTCCGGGCGCCCCTATGATCGGCTGGAAGGCTGGTTTGATTTGCGCGGCGCCTCGTATTTTTTGCGCACGGCGTATGGACTTGAGGAGTTCGACCGGCCGTCGTTTGAAACGCAGCTGCTGGCGGAGTTATTCGAAAAGGGCGGCGGCTTGGAAACGGAGAGTGTGGCCATCGCGGATGGCGGACCGGGGCATCTGGCGGCATGGTGCGCGACGGTGTGTTCGCAGTTGAAGACGCTGTGCCTTGTTTCGCGCGACGCGCTGGCCTTGCGGCAATCCTGCGAGAATTTATCGCGCGCGGAATTTTCAGGAGAAGTCCGAGCGCTGCACAGCGTGGATTTCAGTATAGGCGCCCGCGATGGCTGCGATTGGCTGCTGATGCGCTTGAACGAGAAGGAAGGCATCGGCGCCGCGCTTTGGCGGCTGCGCCGCTGCCTGGCGGACGGCGCGGCGAAGCGTGTCGCGCTGGTCTGCAATTCCGGTTTCGGCGGCCGTTTGGAGAAGGCCCTGCGGCGTGAAGGCATGCACATCCCGCGCAAGAAAAAATCAAAAGGCCTCTGGGGCGCGGTGCTGGTTTCGAAATCATTCCAGGATTGCTCGACATCCATGCTGAATTAAGAAGGATGTCCCGAATGGCGTCCCGAATGGCGCTTACTTAAGGGAACCTCTAAAAATGGTATTCTCGCACGGAGGCACAGAGTACACGGAGATTTTTAACATTGTATTTACGGCGGATACAAAATCGGTTCTCTGCACCCTCGCCCGGCGTAACCTTGGCGAAGCCGAGTCTCCGCGCCTCGGCGTTGAATTTTTAGAGGTTCCCTTAAGCAAGATGCCCATGCCACGTTTGTCAGGTGTAGTTAGAGGGCATAGCCGTTATCGCGGAAAAAGACCGGCTGTCGTTGGCTGCAGCGTTGCGTGACGTGATATCGTAATCGAAATGCGATGATTTTGATGGTTGAGGCAACCTCAAAAAATTCACAACAAAGACACAATGGCACGCAGAACTGATTTTATAAACTATATAAAAACAATCCTTCAATCTCTGTGTGCTCCGAGTGCTCTGTGCGAGAATCGCAATTTATAGAGGTTCTCTTATGTTTTCCTTAGAATTCACCACAGCACATCGAGTACACAGAGAACCGTCTAAATAGACATCTCACGATTGATTTATCCTAATAGAAAGTGGCCACAGCCGAGTATGATAGTAGCGTTTTTAAAGGTTTTCGTTTTGCAGGTCGCTGAAAGCGCCAGACATACCGTCCTGCGCATCAATATGTTGCGCCCTTTCAGGGCTTGGATGGTTTTGATCCACAGACCCAGGGCTGTGCGCGATGCGCTTGCCCTGGGCTGGTATGTCAAGCGCCTTTAGCGCTGATAAGATGAAGTTAAGAGAAGCGAAACCCTTATCGCTACTGCCGGGTGCGGCTGTGCCACATCCTGACTCCCCCCTAATGGCCGGGTTCGCACAAAAATAGATGTCGTTGGAGGACGGATATTATTGGGTTTGCACATAAATCAAACGAACGACTTATTCTTATGATTGACATTGAGCCTTCGTCACGCTTATACTACAGACAATGAAGCGAGGAACAGGCATGAAATCTACTGAATCAAAAAATTCAACGAAGGCTGCTACATCTCAAGCCGGTGATGCTACGCGACGCCGGTTGATTGACGCTGGCATTGATGTCTTCGGGCGGTATGGATTTGAGGCGGCCACGACTCGGATGTTGGCCAGGGCTGCCGGGGTGAATCTGGCCGCCATTCCCTATCACTTTGGTGGCAAAGAAGGGCTCTATCATGCGGCGGTGCTGCAGGTCGTCGATCGTGCGCTGGGCGCCCTTGAAGCGGAGAGGAGGATAGTTTTTGAAACCATGAAAAATCCTGATGCGTCCCGCGATGAGTTGCTCGGGGCGCTGGAGACCATCATCCGAGGCTTCGGTCGTGTGATGATCTGCTCGGAAATCGGTGGACAATTCGGTCCGATCATCGTTCGTGAACAATTCCATCCAACGAGCGCCTTCGACCGTATCTATGAAAGCGAGATGCGAACCTTGCATGAGGCCGTGACTTGTCTTGTGGCGCGCTTGACCGGAGTGTCTCCCGAAAGCGAAGAGGCGATCCTTCGCGCGCATGCAATCATCGGGCAAGTCGTAGTTTTTCGCGTGATGCGCGAGACTGCATTGCGGCGATTAGAGTGGAATGGCTTTGATGAGGAAAATACCAGGAAGGTGTGCGATATTCTCATTGAGAATATACGCCGTATTTTTGAGCGCGGCAATGAAAGGGGATTGTGATGAAGAAAAGAATAATCGTGTTGCTCTTCATTGTTGGCGCGTTTTTGGCGGCTGCATTTCCGGCTTGGAGGCAATTTCAGGCCATGCAAGCGGCGACTCAAGAAGATGAGCCGCTTATCATCGCTTATGGCAACATCGATGTCCGTCAGGTCAATCTCGCATTTCGGGTCGAGGGAAGGCTGCAGGAACTGGTTTTTGAGGAGGGTGACGCGATCAAGCGGGGCGAACTTGTTGGAACTCTTGATCCGGTGACATTCGAAGCGGAAGTTGATTTGCGCAAGGCGGAACTGGCTGCGGCGCGCGCCGGCCTGCAGCGGCTGGAAGCGGGATACCGGCCGCAGGAAATCGCAATCGCCCGCGCCGCGGTGACGGAGCGCGAGGCGACCTTGGCCACCTTTCAAGCGGAATTCGAGCGGCGGCAGGCGTTGGTGAATGACGGCGCGATCTCGAAGCAGTCGTTTGACGACATCCAGGCGCGCCGTGACGAGGCCCAGGCGCGGCTGCAGAGCGCTCGCGAGGAACTTGCGCTTCGCCTGGAAGGATACCGGCAGGAGGACATCGCTCAAGCCCAGGCGCAGATGGCTTCGCGCGAGGCTCAACTTACCATCGCCCGCACACGTCTGGAAGACACGAAACTCTACGCCCCGACATCGGGAACCGTGCTGACGCGCGTGTTGGAGCCGGGGTCGATTGTCCGCGCAGGGGAGACGGTGTTGACGGTTTCGCTGGCTGATCCGGTTTGGGCGCGCGTCTATATTCCGGAGCAGGACCTGGGCCGGATTCATCCCGGTATGAAGGCGCTGATCTACACCGACAGCCGTCCCGATCACCCATATAAGGGTCAGGTTGGCTTCATTTCGCCGAAGGCGGAGTTCACTCCGAAGAACGTCGAGACTCCCGAACTCCGCACGCGGCTGGTTTATCGCTTGCGGGTGGTCGTGGATAATCCGGATGGCGGACTCAGGCAGGGCATGCCGGTGACCGTGAAGCTGAATCCCAATCAGGACGATTCTGCCCGGCGGACGACGATGCATCAGGAGGATTAGTCATGACTTCGGCCGCTGTCTCAGTCGTGCAATTGACTCATTTTTTTGACCACTCGGAGCTTCCCGCCCTCGACGGCATCGACGCGGAAATCCGCGCCGGTCGCATCACCGGGCTGGTCGGACCGGATGGCGCGGGCAAGACGACTCTGATGCGGTTGATGGCCAGCCTGCTCGTTCCGAGTCAGGGGAAGGTTACGACGTGCGGGTTCGATACCCGGTGTGATCCGGGTCCAATCCGGGAACGCATCGGTTACATGCCTCAACGCTTCGGTCTATACGAAGATCTATCCGTCATCGAAAACCTGCGGCTGTACGCCGATCTGCGTGCGGTCTTCGGGCGCCAGCGCGAGGAGGCATTCGAGCGGCTTCTCGCCTTCACCGATCTGAAGAACTTCACCAGCCGTCTTGCCGGTCGTCTTTCGGGAGGCATGAAGCAGAAGCTCGGCCTGGCGTGCGCCCTGATCCGCCGGCCGCAGGTCTTGCTGCTCGATGAACCGAGCGTCGGCGTCGATCCCATCAGCCGCCGCGAACTCTGGCGCATGGTGCGCGAACTGGTCGACGAGGAAATGGCGGTAGTCTGGAGCACGGCGTACCTGGACGAGGCTGAGCAGTGCGACGAGGCGTTGCTGCTGAACAGCGGCAAACTGCTCTTCAGCGGCGCCCCCGGAGCTTTGACGCAGCGCGTGAGTGGACGTGTGGCGCAGGTGCGCGGTCTGCCGGAAAATGTGAAACGTCTGACGCTGGCGCGGCTGCTCAATCACCCGCGCGTGCTTGATGGGATCGTACAGGGCGCGGCTCTTCGGCTGCTCCTGCGTGACGTGTCGGATGTCGAAGTTGCTCAATTGGACCTGCCTGACGGCGCGGAGTTGATCCCGGTTTCGCCGAACTTCGAGGACGCCTTCATGGATATCCTCGGCGGCGGTCCCGGCGGCAAATCCGAACTGGCTGAGAGATACGACTCGCTTGCCGACGATGGAAAACCGGTCGTTGTCGCGCAAGGGTTGACCAAACGTTTTGGCGGCTTTACGGCTGTCCATGACAATAGTTTTTCGATCCGGCGCGGTGAGATCTTCGGGCTTCTCGGTCCCAACGGAGCAGGGAAAAGCACGACCTTCAAGATGATGTGCGGATTGCTCAAACCGACCGAGGGCATCGGCAAGGTTGCGGGGATCGATCTGCGCCACGCCGCGAGCAAGGCGCGCAACCGCCTTGGCTACATGGCTCAGAAATTCAGCCTCTACGGCGATCTTTCAGTGCGCGAGAACCTGCGTTTCTTCTCCGGCGTCTATGGATTGCGCGGCGCTGAACAACGGAAGGCCATCGAGCAGATGATCGAGGTGTTCGAACTGGGCGCCTACGTGACGGCGCGGGCAGGCGAATTGCCGCTCGGTTTCAAACAGCGCCTTTCCCTGGCCTGCGCGATGATGCACAAACCGGACGTGCTGTTTCTCGACGAGCCGACCAGCGGCGTCGATCCGGAGACGCGCCGCGAGTTCTGGAACCACATCAATGGTCTTGTGCAGAAAGGCGTCACGATCCTCGTGACGACGCACTTCATGGACGAGGCCGAGTACTGTGATCGCATCGGCTTGATCTATAGCGGTGAGAAGATCGCCGAGGGCACGCCGGAGGAACTGAAGCAGAGGGTCGCCAGCGATGAAAATCCAGATCCGACGCTGGAAGACGCCTTCATCAGTCTGGTCCGCGCTTCTCATGTGGAAAGGAGCTTGGTCGCATGACGCTCCACGCTCTCATCCGCATGAAGGCATTGATCCTGAAGGAGTCGCGGCAGATGGTGCGCGATCCGAGCAGCATCCTGATCGCCTTTGTGCTGCCCGCGATCCTGCTGGTGCTGTTCGGCTACGGCGTCAACATGGACGCGCAAAACGTCGAGTTGGGCGTTGCGATGGAGTGCAGCGATCCGGCGGCGCAGCGCCTTGTGGGCGCCTTTCAGTCTTCGCCATACTTTGACGTTGAAGTGGCTCGAGACCGGCGCGAACTGCTGGACAAGGTGGTCAGCGGCGAATTGCGCGGCCTTGTGATTATTCCGCAGGACTTCACCAATCGCTTGGCTCTGAGCGAGGCCAGCCCGATTCTGGTCATCACGGATGGCAGCGAGACGAACACGGCGAACTATGTGCGGAACTATGCCGCTGGTGTGCTGGGAGTCTGGCGCAGCGCGGAGGCTCGCGAACGAGGGTATGACGCCAGCGCGCGAATTCGACTGGAGCCGCGCTTCTGGTATAACGCCGAGTTGAAGAGCCGTAATGCGCTCATTCCGGGCAGCCTTGCGGTCGTCATGGCGATCGTCGGCACGCTGCTCACATCGCTTGTTGTGGCGCGGGAATGGGAGCGCGGGACGATGGAGGCGCTGCTCTCAACGCCCACGAGTCCGTTCGAGATGCTGATCGGCAAGACCATCCCGTACCTCGCGCTGGGTTTCCTTTCGTTGGGCTGCTCCGTGTTTGTCGTCATCTTTCTCTTTGGCGTGCCGTATCGCGGCAGCGCCCTGGCGCTGATGCTGGCGGGCGGGGCGTTTCTGCTTAGCGCTCTGGGACAAGGTCTGCTGATCTCAACAGTCGCCAAGAATCAGTTCGTGGCCAGCCAGGGCGCCTTGATCACGGCATTTCTCCCTGCGTTCCTGCTGTCCGGATTCATCTTTGATATCGCCTCGATGCCCTGGCTGGTCCGTCATATCACGCGCATTATCCCGGCCCGATATCTGGTGACAAACTTTCAGACGCTTTTCCTGGTGGGAGACGTGTGGGCTGTGCTGATCCATAATGTCGCGTTCCTGCTCGCGATCGCCGCGCTGCTGTTCGGTCTCACGCTGCGCAAGTCGCCTTCGCGCCTGGAGGGCTCCTCCTGATGCTGCCTCGTCTCTGCTCGCTGATTGTCAAGGAACTGCTGGCCGCGCTGAAAGACCCGAAGGCCCGCTTCCTGCTGATCATGCCGCCGTTGATCCAAACGCTCCTCTTCGCGTTTGCCGTCACGCTGGAAGTCAACAACATGACGCTGGCCGTGCAGAATTTGGACGGCGGCAAATGGAGTTACGAACTTATTCAGCGGCTCAGCGCCTCACGGACCTTCACAAACGTCATCGCCGTCGAGAGCGAGGAGCAGATCATGCGCGCGCTCGATGAACAGCTGGCCATCGCGGCGCTTTCGATTCCGCAGGATTTCTCCCGCGCCATCGAGGCTGGGATTCCCGCGGACGTTCAGTTGCTGCTGGACGGGCGGAAGACCAACACGGCGCAGATTGTCGCGGGTTATACGGAACAGATCGTCGGCGCGCTGCAGCAGGAGTTGTCCGGCGGAGAGCAAGGCAATGTGGTCTTGATCGAGCGGAATTGGTTCAATCCAAACTTGAACTACAAGTGGTTCACACTGCCGTCGCTCGTGGCGATTCTCTCGACGCTCATTGCGCTGCTGGTTACGGCGATGTCCGTCGCGCGAGAGAGGGAGGTCGGCACCTTCGAGCAACTTCTGGTTTCGCCGTTGCGCCCGGTGGAAATCCTGCTCGGCAAGGCCGCCGCCGCGCTGCTGATCGCAACGCTGGAAGCCACGGGCATCATCCTGATCGCCGTTTATGGTTTTCGCATTCCCTTCGAGGGTTCGCCCTTGTTGTTATACAGCTCGATGATCGTCTTCCTGCTGTCGATCATCGGCGTCGGACTGTTCATCAGCTCCCTTTCCATGACACAGCAGCAGGGCATCCTCGGGGCGTTCACCTTCATGGTCCCGGCGGTGATTCTCTCCGGCTTCGCCACGCCCATCGAGAACATGCCGGAGTGGCTCCAGTTCATCACACTAGGCGATCCGCTCAGGTGGTTTCTGGTGATCGTGCGCGGGATTTTCCTGAAGGGCATGCCCGCCGCCGATGTCGCCGCGAACACCTGGCCCTTGGCGATCATCGCGGTCATAACCCTCAGCGCCGCCGACATCCTTTTCCGCAAACGGATGGAGTAGCGGATTCCGTACAATCCAGTGGAACTTTGTGTATAGGCAACGAAATTTGTAAATGGCAAAACCAAGTTGCGCTTTTTTTAAATTGATTTTGCTTGAATTCTGCGGATCAGCGAAGACTTTTTAAAGAAGAGTCTCAATGGCTGTTTGAGTCGAAGAGCCCAAACTTATTGTCACTCTTAGCTCGCGGTTGAAAATTGGAAACTCATGAAAGATGGATGAAGCTTCGAATAATACACGCAAAAACAATATGGCAGACCACAATTGGTTGAGTTGGGCGTATGCGATACTGCTCAGCACAATCAGCGCATTGTTCGTCTGTGTCGTCACGCCGTACAATAATTTCATCATCGCGAATTCGTATATCTCGGACAGCTATCTGCCGGTCGCATCGGTCTTTTGCATCACGCTGATCTCGCTGATCATCAATCCATTGATGGGCAAGATCGTTCCGGCGCTCAGGTTGAATTTCAAACAACTGGCCTTGATCTTCGCCGTGCTGCTCGCTGTCGCCGTGACGCCAAGTTCCGGCTTGCTGCGCGTCGTGCCTTATTTCATCGCGTACATTTCAAACGACACGGCCTCGGATCGGCGTTTGGCTGACGCGTTCGCGGCGCTTGATCCGCCTGCGTCGCTATTTCCGGACAACCTGACCTACGGCGCCCCGAAGCCTGTGGTCGAACCGTTTATCAAAGAACTCAATCCCGGCGAATCCGTTCCCTGGCGCGCATGGATTCCGCCTTTGATCAGCTGGAGTGGTTTTCTGATTCCATACTGGATCATGATGGTCGCGCTGGGGGTGATCGTCTTCCCTCAGTGGCGCCTGAATGAGCGATTGCCGTTTCCGCTTTTGAGGGTGCAGCAGGAATTGATTCAATCGCCGGAACCAGGCAAAAGGCTGCCGTCCATCTTTAACAGCACGGCGTTTCGCACCGGTCTGATCGGTGTTTTCATGTTGCACTTCTTGTCGGAATTCGACGCCAATTGTCCGGGGACCGTGCCGTCGGTCCACCTTTCCTGGAACCTGTCGCGGTTCTTTTCGGAAGACCCGCTGAACTACCTGCCCTACTGGATCAAGGTCGGCCGCATTCATTTCATGTTTCTCGGCATCGCGTTCTTCATGCCCAATCGCATCGGCTTTTCCATCTGGTCGTTCCAGATCATCTGGGCTTTATATGTGATGATCTACTCCGCTTATTATCCGCCGTGGCAGGAATTAAGCATGGACGATCATAACACGGGGGCGGTCTTCGGCACATTCCTGGTCGTCGTCTGGCTGGGCCGTTCTCACTGGTTGCATGTGCTGAAGTGCATGATCGGCAAAGTTAGGGGAGCGGATGATCTTTCCTACTCCATCAGCGGCTGGGCGTTTGCGCTGGGATGCGCGGGGATGGCCGCATGGTTGATCTGGGTGAAAACGCCGCTGCCATACGTTTTGTTTCTCGTGTTCATGACGGTTGTTTTCACGCTGGTGATGACGCGCGTCATCGCCGAGTCCGGTCTGCCGTTGCTTGGAGTGAATCCGGTCACCATCCAACGTCTGCTGCGGCTTGTGCCTGCCGCGTTTCACACGCCGTCGTCGGCTTTTTTCGGCGGACTTATTTCGCTGTTCAACGGCTCCAACAACCGGATGTGCGTCGCCGTGCTGACCACTCACGCCATCGGTCTGGAAAGCAAGGCCACGCAGTCCAAACGCACGTCCATCGGCGGACTCGTGCTGTTCGTGCTCATCGCCTCCCTGGTCGTCTGTGGCATGGTGCATCTCTACGCCACGTATCATCACTCAACCTCGCTGAACGGCATGGAATATCCGATCAGCGTTTGGGGCGGCACATGCATCAACTGGACGGCCAACACGATGCTTTTCGAGCAGCAGCGAGGCGCGATGAGCGTCAGCCATTACAACCAGATCGGACATTTGTTTTTCGGCTTTGGCCTGGTGCTGCTGTTGCAATATTTGTGTCTGACTTTCACCTGGTGGCCGCTGCATCCGATTGCGCTGATGTTCGTGGGCACCTGGTACTGCGAGCAGCTTTGGGTCAGCGTCTTTCTCGGCTGGCTGATCAAGGTTCTGCTGCTGCGTTATGGCGGCTCGCGTGTTTATCGCAACGCCACGCCGTTTTTTATCGGCATTATCCTCGGAGAAGTCCTGGCGGTCGCCTTCTGGGTGACCATCTCCGGCATCCGCGCCTTCAACGGCCTGCCCTATCAGGTCGTTGAGATTCTTCCGTATTAGGCCTTTAAAGGCTGAAATAAAGTAGGGCACTTTTTTTAAAAAACCATGTATATGATTATTTTGGACCAACAAGAAAGTGAATTACATCTGTACTCATACTATCATCATGAATAACTGTAGGCGGGTAACCGTGCTCTTCAAATAAGGGCAATAAAGAAATTATTGAATTCGAGTCAATTTTGCTATTTGTTAAAACGGCGAGGTGGTCTTGAAATGGTTCTGGTGTTACAAGGTTCATTATTCCTAAAGTTACCCATTCAGATTCTTCAAATACTTTTTTTATTTCGTTACCATAAGCAAGTGCATCAGTATCTCCTACTGGAACGATGATGCCAACCTTGAGTGGTTTCATTTTCTTCAAATTAGAAATAATTTGTTTTTTAGTCTTAAAACTGACAGTTCGTACTCGTTTAATATCTTTTGTTGTTTCTGTCAGTTTGTTAATAGCATCATTAAGGTCTTCTACTAATAATTCGAGACGCTGATCCGCTGGAGTTTGGGGGAATGTTTTATCCGCTACGGCTAAAAATGGAGCGAGTTTTAGTTCTGCCTTATCACGTTCATTTTCTGTACTTTTCAAGCTATTTTCTAAGTTCTCTTTATCTTTTTTCAAATCACTGATCACTTGTTTTAAATCTTTAATTTCATTCTGATGTTTTTTTTCAATATTAGGTATAGTGAAATATCCTTGATAGGCTGCATAAAAAGCGGGCAGAACAAAAATAATTAGGACAAGTATAATTACAAATGATGCGAGTACTTTTCGGCGCTTCCACGAATCACGCCAGTCGTCGTATTCGGATTCTGTTTTACGAACAAAAGATTTATCTTCTGCCATGATCGCCTCTTACGCATTACTTATGTTATTTATTCTTGTTTATTCTCAAGTGCGACCTTAAAATTCATTATGAAGGTTTCTTCATCAATATCTTTAAGAATGTTTGTATGTGAATCGACTTTGATGACATCTATTTCAGGATCGCTGATGCATTTAACTCGAAAAGTACACCATTTTCTTATGGGATTCATCTTTCCATTTTGATCAATGATATTTGTGGAAAGCATATCCGGTTTTATATTTTCTAATCGCCATTTTCTTCCATCGAAAACAAATTCACTGTTCATTTTACGCCTCCCAAAAAAACACTGATATGATTCTCATCCCTGGATCATTTAGGGTATTTCAAGTACACTCCACTTAATCAGTGTACGTCCAGCAGTAATTCAGTTGTGGAGATGGCTCGGCCGATGTGGGCGCTGCTTGTCTCGCTGGTCAGGCTGCCGCCGGATGTGGCGAAATAATGCCGCCATGGCGTGAGGCCGGTGTGCTGATCCGAAATGCCCTGCATCACGACTGTGCAATCCGCGCCGGCGGATGCGCTGGTTTGTGCGATGCCGGCGACGTTGCCGCTGGAATCTCCCGCCGTGGCAATCACGGCCGTGCCAATATATTCTGAACCAGTTCCGTCGTCGGCGCCGATCACAGCGAAGTCGCCGTCGCCCAGCGCGACGGCTTGGACAAAGAATATTGCATAGTCCGTGACTGGATACGGCTCGCTCCAGCTGACGCTATTATGCTCCCAGGAGCCCACGATCGCATAGCCAAAGTAATCGGGATAATTTTCCTGATCGCGAAAAACGGCGACAATGCGTGAGTCGGGCAATACATCCAATGATGGATACATCGAGGAGACGGGAAAGATGACCTGGGGCGCGCCCGGATCGATGGACAAGCCGTTCGTCCGGCAGATAACAGCCGTGCCGAAATTGCCATTGTCATAATCGATATATGCAATCAAAACCGAACCGTCCGGCAGAACGGCTGTCGCCGCTTGATCCGCATGATGCTCGCTGAACACATATTCATCGCCGAAGTCGATATCGGAGCCTGACAGTGCTCCGATGATCGCCGTGCCGGCGCTTGAATTATCAATATCCCGAAAAGCCGCCAGGAAACGCGTGTCGCTTTGCCGGGCCAGGGAAACATCCGCGGTGGATCCCGCATTGAACACCGACTCGGCGCCCCAGTAAATCGCGTTGCCCGTGATGCTGCCGGCAATAGCTGTGCCGTAATACGAATTGCCATCGTCGCGATAGGCCACAACAATGCTTGTCGCCGTCAAGGCCAGTGTGTCAACATAGTAACTCTCAGCGTCGTTGAAGACCGCCTCCGCTCCCCAGGTAAACGTGCCGCTGGTAATGTCGCCGATCCGGGCCGCGCCCTGATCGACGGATACCCCGTTGTCCCAGTAGGCGACTAGGATTCTGTTCTCGGAAAGCGCTGAGACGGAGAGATAACTGCTCGTTCCATTATTGAAAACCTGCGGCGCGCTCCAGGTGATAGTCGCGCCGCTTACGTCGCCGATGATCGCCGTGCCATAAGATGAATTGCCGCCGTCCCGGTACACCACGACGAAGCGCGTGCCGGACAAGGCGACGGCGTCGATCTGCGAACATTGATCCGCGTCGAACACCGAGGAGAAGAGCCAGGTGCTCGCGGGATCGTACGGCCGGATCGCGCCGTTGACATAGGCGACGACATCCCCGGCGGTCACGCTTTCGCCCGCCGCGACGGCAAAGTCGTGCACGATGCTGCGCGCCTGGTCCGCGGTTCCGCTCAGGCTCCCCAGGTTGTGCGTGTGGCCGGCTGCGGCGAACGCCGTCGAGTCGCTGCCGTCCAGCGTGTCCGCGTCCAGACCGCTGCCGCTTCCTTGCCGCACAACGCTCTGGGCATAAAGCACGCTGTGCACCTGTACCCGGCCGGGAAACACATCATCTGCATCGATTGATCCATCCGGCGTGGCGGAACTGTCAATGGCCAGTTCGTAATACACGTCCGTGGAACTGAAAACTTCGACCGGCGGAACGACGTTGATCACGAATCGTCCCGAGCCGCTGACCGTGACTATGCCGGTTAAATCCGCTCCCAGCTGGCTTCCCGACGCAGCCTGATCGTAAAAACGCACGCGGTAGGCGCGTTCGCCCGCCAGGGCTTCATCGCCGGCTGAAGCAATCGCGCCTTGAATGGCGATCGTTTGCGGCGCCGCGTTCACGCCGGATCCAAAGAGCATCAACATTAAGCATGAAACTTTGACCATTCGACGAAAACTCATAACGGCATTCTCCTCATTCGACACAGAATATTCATTCACAGCCTCTTTGATCCATTAATGCTTGTCCCATAGAAGGCGTTTGATATCAAGCAGGAATTCATAGCATCACTAGAAGCGTCAATTGATCGGAAAATTTTAGCTAAATGTATTGAAAAAAGATGTTACGCAATGAAGATGATGTCTTGAGCGGATAATTTTTCAATCGATGAGACTGTTGATCAGCGGCGCGTTTCGTGCTGACGGCTCCAATCGTTAGTTTGCTCAATGAATGCGATGAACTGGAAAAACACATATCTTGCGCTGATAGCCATCCTGTTGCTTCATGGCGGCTTGGCCTATTGGGGATTCGGCGGCTATCAATCGATCGACGATTATTGCTATTCGAAAATCGCCTTGTCTTTTTCTGACGCCCATGTCGGCATCAATGATATTCTCTTTTGCGACCTTTATTTGAATCGCGTCACGGTCTGGATTCCCACAGCATTTTTATTGAAAGTGTTTTCACTGAATGAATTCACACTTTCACTTTGGCCATTTTTCTGTTCGATGGTGACAATCGCCCTCGTTTTTTTTATGGGATCGCAATTATCACCACGACAAGAAAATATCACTTTGCATGCTGGAGTTTTTGGCGCAGTCCTGCTGGCGGTCAATTTAATTCAATTGCAATACGCTACTACGCTGATTCCTGATATTATTGTCTCGATGTTTATGCTTTTGCTGGGATTCGTTCTGCAATACGGACGCTCCATGGAAAGTAAAATCCGGCAAATCATCCTGGGCATTCTGACGGCAATTTTTTTCAGCGTTGGTATTTTTGCCAAAGCGACTATGATCTGGCTGCTGCCTCTGATGCTGGGCTTGTTTTTTTATGACGTGATTCGCAAACAGAATGCGCGTTTCTGGATCATGACCATCGCCGCCGAAACATTCTGCGTCATCGTCGTCTTGCTGTTGTATCAATATTTCACCGGAGATCCATTGCATCGCTTAAGCGTGATCAATGATACACTGAACACCAGCGTTTTCAGTTTTCAGAAGAAAAGCATGCTGGATTATGCCAATCGTCTGACATGGCAACCGGCGCTGGTATTGCTGACACATAAAGGCTACGGTCTGGTTTTTGCCGTATCATTATTCACATTGTTTAATACCTTGATTTCATTTCAACGCACGAACAATCAGCAATTGCATTTCTGGGCGTGTTATTATCTTTCAATGCTTGCTTCTTTCTGGTTCGGCACAACATCAATCTCATACTATAATCCCCTGCAACCGGATCCGAGGCACCTGATTGTGATGCTTCCAGCCATGTGTCTGCTGGCCGGCTATGCGCTGTCGAACGTTTTTGCCGCGGATGACGCTGTTGAAAAACGAACGTCGCATCAGATTGCAGGTTTGCTGGTGATCAGCGCAATATTAGTCGGGATACAAGGCGCCTATAAGCAATCGCTCACTTACTTGATCTTTGCCGCCCTGATCGCAATTCAAGCTTTTCCATCCTTCACCAGCGCGGAGGCCTGGAAAAGATGGCTGCATGGCCGCGCCGCCGGATCTATCATGATCTTTCTTTTAACGATGATTCCGATTTACTTCATTACGGTAAAAGACTGGTTCAATATTCCCGATCACCAAACTGAACAGCAAATTGTGCAAAATTATCTTCTCGATCTTCAACAGCCGGTTGTTTTATTGACGGATTTTGCCACGGCCGGATATATCCAGTATTATTTTCAATATCATCTGCCGGATAAATTGAAAATCCAGCGATGGGACGATTTTGATCCGCATAAACAGCTCAACCCGGAGGTTCAAATTAATCTATTGTTCAACACGCCCCGATCGTTGCACGTTGATGAAGTCCATCAAAAACCAACTCCGAAATACATTTATCGAATCATGGAAATGGAAAAACCGGATGTTGATGAGAATGGAGTTCGATTCTATCAAAATATCGCGTCAGTGGTTTACGCTGCTACTCCTTAATGCTATCATCGGTTTGTTCAGCGCTGAAGGGTCATCCAACCGCATCGTTCAGCAATCGTTAAAATAACAGTCGAATTGTATTAAATCGTCAGATTTTTGTTGCATAAAATGATCTTAATGGATATGTATATCTATTATCGAGTGTTTATATTTCTGATGGGCAGGTGAGTATTGTGATTTCTCAAACCGCGGAATATGCATTGCGCGCAATCGTCTATATCTCGCAGAACCCGGACGTGGCGCAAACGGCGCAGCAGATCGCCGGGAAAACGCATGTGCCCAAGGGGTATCTTTCAAAAATCATGCAGTCAATGGCGCGTAGCGGATTGGTCGTGTCGCAACGTGGATTAGGCGGCGGTTTCACACTGGCGCGACCGGCGAAGGAGATTTCCGTGTTGGACGTGCTGAGTGCGGCCGATGCTCCGATTCAGCGCATCCAGCGTTGTCCGCTGGGGATCAAATCGCATGCCGGGCTTTGCCCCGTGCATCGTCTGGTGGATGATGCGATCAAGCAGATCGAAGACGCCTTTCGGCAGGCGAATATCGAGGATTTGGTCAACAGCACGAACGGCGTCAAACCGCTATGCGAGGAATGACGCTGATCTTTGCTGATGATGCTTCGCTTGGGCGCAATTGACGTATTCGGCAAGATGATTGAGTTATTTTTAGGGTTCAATCTCAGGACAATGTTTTAGGATGGTGCCGAGGGCCGGAATCGAACCGGCATAAGGCGTAAGCCAAAGGGATTTTAAGTCCCAATTTTGCACTGCTTAATATTATCGCCAAAACCATTGAAATCAAACAAGATAGCCGCTCAATAGACGGCTTTCCTTGTAGAAACATTTTGTAAAAATATCGGAATGGGTTTCTACGCTTCCAAGTAAAGCAACGCTCAGCATCAGCGACGGAATACCGACTCTCAATTCTGCGCCCTCAATACGCCGGTGCGTGCAAATGCCTCGTCGAGGCGGCTACGAACCTGCGCAGGTATCAGAGGCAGGCGCGCCTCGATTTTTGCCAGGTCGTCCGCATGGTAGCCAATAGCACAGCCGGCAAGATAAATCAGCAGCTCCGCTGTTTCGGTGGGAAACCGTGTGACCAGTTCACTCTCACGCAGTTCGAAAAGGGCGTGGCTGTGCTCGATCCGGATCGCAGGGAAGCGAACTGCCAAAGCCACAGCATCCGGAAAGGAGTCGCCAAGGTGTGGCAGCCACTCCAACATCATCCGAATTTCGGCCTCGTCCAAGGCAGCAAGCACGCCCTGCAATCGATTCTCCCAATAGCTATGAAGCCAGTCATCCCACAATTTTCGTTTAGCGGGCTGTTGCATTTGGTGCAGGAAGTATCCGAGGCGCGATGCGAACGCCAATTTATCTTTCAACGAGCCGTGCTGAAAAAGCGCAGGTAGCAAGTGCTGTGTCGGATCGGATACATAGAATGCGGCGAGCGCAGTGTAGAACTCGATGAATCGCTGTCGGCGGTCATCAAGATCGGCAGCGAGCTTCGGCATCGCGGCAACGAAAGCCGGCAACAGGGCATCGACAAGCGCCGGATATAAACGTCCCCACATAAGGAAGCCGTCCCATGCCTGAACAAACATTTCCCGCTCTGAATCACTAAACAACGGAATCAGGTGCTGGTGCGTCCATGCTTCATCTAAGCCGAATAGGAATGCGGTTTGACTGGCAAGCACGCTGCGACCCATACCACCCTTTGAGGTCGCGTCTTGCATTACCAGTGTGAACCAATGGCGGTAATTTTCAGGCATAACCCGTTCGGCTCCCGTCTTTCCCTGTACAGACAGTGACAGACCGTTTATCCAGTACTCGACGATGATGCCAGCCGGACGGTTAATGGCGTGGGATAGCCAATCATCTATTTTTTCGTCCTGGTCGTTAGCCTCCAGGGCTTGCCATACGGGCAGCGCGATGGCGTTCGCTTGCTCCAGCAAGTCGAGCGCAAATGGCTTACCGCCATCCCTCACCAAGGCGTAAAGCAGATTCGCAATGTCGTAAGCATACGCCGACTGTAGCACCGGATTGGATACCAATGTCAGCAATTTATGCCAGCCTTCCGCAGGAAGTTCGGATTCTTGCAGTCCCCGGATTAATGCTGGCCATAAGTCAGATGACCACAGTTCCCGACCAGCTAGGGCCTGTCCCAGCGAAAATGCCCAACTGGTGTTCTGTTTGCATGCCTCGCGACCATTGGCCAACAATCCCTCGCGGCTTGGCTCATCGAAGCGATTATCCTCGAAACTCAGCAAGTCATCAAGCTGTTCGCGAGGCTCCCGGGCGAGGAGTTGCTCGACGGACCAAGGGCTCTCTGAGCCCACCCAATCCACTGATCCAATCCAGTGGGTGAGGTCTGCATGATCCGACGGCCGCCAGTCTGGATACTGTGCCTTGATTAGTGCCAAGGCTGCATCTACTAGCTCACAATCGGGCTTAGCCTGGAGCAGCCAGGACAGCCAGTCGAAATGCGAGCGTGCAGTTCGCTCCTCGGCAGACCAACCATTGGAAGCCGGCAGTGTGTGCACCAAGATTGCGTCAAGGACGGCCTTTCGCGCTGACGCAGCCGCGGCTGCATAACTCAGCGCTACAGCGCGATGGACTTCGTGATGCTCGGAAAGTTCATGAAGGTCTAGGCGATCCAGCAACCACTTTAGGCGTTCTTCAGGCGATAGTTCGGAATGCACCGTTATCGCGTGTACGGCCAACCGACGCAGCAGGGGAACATCCGAAGTCACCAGCCTCTCGATCCAAGCATCGAGCAACACAGGAGAATTTGCTGCGAGCCACTCGAGCGCATCGCGCGCGACGTCAACTAGGACGTCAACGGCATCCGGATGCCGGTCTTGATCATGCGGCTCGATAGCCGAACGCCTGTAGCTGACTGGATCCCATTCACGCGATGCCTTGTCCCAAGCTGATAACTCGCTGTGCATCTCCTCTAGGCGTAGCGCAACACCCGATAACAGCGGCTGCGCAACTCGCGCCAAGTGTGGCCTTAGGTGCTTCGTCCAAACTTCGTTCAGCGACCAGTGATCGGCTCGCAGCGGACACTCCACGTCCAGCCGGCGGTGTTTACTCCCCTCTTCATCGGGCCACACGAAGCCGGGTTTGACGCTGAGCCGGTGTTCGCTCATTGCCATGAACACCATCAGCGTCAGTTCGATACACCCCTGGCTCGCACAACGCTCAGCCAACCACGTCAACACGTGGTGATCTGCATTGGCTGGTGCGCTCGTAAGCAGGATGGTGGCCCAGCGTTTGAGCGCAGGCTCTTCTAGTGGTTTCTCCCTCATGACGCCGATCTTACGACCGATGGACCACCAGAGTGCCGGGCTCAACCGCAGTCCATGCGTCGCAACGATCTCGAAGACCTCGTCCGGGTGGTTGATCGCGAAATGCTGCGCTAGCCACTCAGCTAGTAGCATATCCCGCTCGTTAAGGTCAGCAGTGCCAAAGAGTGCATCGAGATGCTTACGTCCGTTCAGCCACCGGAGCCATTCCGGATCGCGCGCGACATTGAGCAGAAACCGCGTCGTGTACACCTCTCGCAGTGCCTGCTCGACCTCACTGATCGCTTCTTCATCTGTTGGGGGAGTGCGGCCGCCCATTTCAGCAAGACGCGACTGCCAGTCCAGCGCTCCTCGCGTGGTTCGCTCGGCGAGTCGCTGCACACCGTCGTAGAGTTCCTTAAATGGATTCGCGCCGATGCCTTTCACGAAGCGGATGGGCGTGATGCCCAGCAACTCCCAGTTTCCATCCTCATCCGTCAAGGCAAACCGGCCCGCGACACTGTCGGCCGGCAGCGCGCGAGCCAGATAGTTCATCACGACATCGTTGTGTCTGTAGCCGACGAATAGCACTGTGTATTGGCGGAAAACATCCACAAGGAATCGGCGTGCCCAGCCCTCGGTCAGGTAGGCCCGGCCGAAATCCGTATCCGTTAGCACGAAATCCCGCGCCCGTGGAAGAGCGCCATGAACGTGAACGATGCCAGAAAAGTCGTAGCCGAGAGGTAAAGCGGGTGCCCGATATACATCGGGAATAGTGCCGAACAAGGTATTGGCGGCGGTCTCGAAGTGTAGATCGAAGTTGGTGGTCACCAGCTTGACGTGGTCTGCAGTCCGAAACAGCCGCAACAGGTCGTGATGTAGTGCGTTCGGAGCGCTTCCTGCTGGTGAAAGGAGCTGAGCGGCGCGCTCATGAACGGCAACGTTGCGGTAATGCAGCTGGCCCAGAAATCGATCCAGCGGCTCGCTGGGAGTGAGGCCGGTGCCTTGGGCGATGTCGCAGGTCAGCTTCCAAAAGCTGGCTAGACTCGACGGCGGCCCCATTGAAACGCCGGCACCGGCGAAGACGATGAGCCGGTCGTCGCGCAGCGCGTCGAGAATTGAGTTCTTAAAATCGATGGCACCTAGCTTCGTCATGTGCAAGGGTTTCTCCAAGGCAGGTGTTTCGCCGGGAGGCCTAACGTTTGAACTGTGCGGCGCGGTCCATTGCATCCGCACTAGTGATTGGTTAGGAGTCTTTTTCGATAAATCCCAACAGTTTCTTAAACTCGTCCTCTAACTCCTCCAGAATGGGAGGGACATCATTTCGCAGTCGCTTGTATGCCTGTCGCCAGAGCCCAGAATGATCTGGTTTGTAATCATGGTCCTGTAGAATCGGATTTCCAGTAAAGTCATGTCATGCATACAAACCGTGCGAAAGTCAAGTGCAATACCGGAGTGGTCAGTCAAGGGAACTTTATTTATAATTATCTGCTTGTCCTCACAAATGAAATTTTGCTAAATCGGAGCCATTATGCGGATTCCGATTTTAATCGCTCTATCCACATTGCTTTTGGCGCTGAGTGCGATCAGTGTCGGCGCTGTTATGCGGTCTTGCGATCATTCAGCACGAAACAATGTTGTTTTGATCGATGAAAAAGGACGCCCTCTGACAATCGTTGAACCTAAACCCGGAGAGCCAGGGGCGCGTCTGATCGATGCAGATGGCAATACTGTTGATTCACCTTCAGGCTGGAAACCCGACGATTAATTCCCCACGTCACTTGGTATAAGATCGTAATTGATCAACTCTGCCTGGTTGATTGTGATGTCGGCGGCGGCGAAGTGGCAGCAGATGAGGCCGATGGCGGGGTTTTCCCAGGTGTACTTGTAGTGGTCGATCGTGCCGGTGAAGTGGGTGATGCTGGAGTCGCCATCTGCCCGGCCGCAAAACGATAGGTCGCGGTCAGAATATTGCCCTAGGATGGACATGCCAACCGCGACAGCGTCGTCGCCTTCGGTGTAGGCGACATCGAAGCCTTCGCCGGAAACGTAGAAACTGAAGCCGACGAACTTGTTTTTCGCGGACAGGTAGGCGTCGATGAATCCGCTGGCGTCGATCACGAAGTAATTGCCGATCTTCGCGGCCGATGAAACCGCCTGCGACGACAAGACATACGGCTGCAGGTTGCCGCTCACGAATTTCCAGCCGATCAGGCCCAGCGCG
>JAFGJS010000082.1 GCA_016928995.1 Candidatus Sumerlaeota bacterium
CTACCCAGGCCGGCGCTCACGGCCGCAAGCGGCCTACGCTCTGGCCTGGGCTTTGATACGCAGCGCTTTCAGCGCTGATAAGGAGCCATGACTTAAAGAGATTTTGAAAATTCGCGGCGAAATCGAGATATGTGCAATCAGCAAAACAAGGAGAGACACAAATGAAAATGGAACAATACATTCGTGCGATAGCAGGTACGGTTATTTTGCTTACGGTCGGCTTGAGCTACATTCACAGCCCGTACTGGCTTTGGTTCACGGCATTCGTGGGCGCGAACCTGGTGCAATCGGCCTTCACCAAGTGGTGCCTGATGGAGGACATCCTGGCCAAGTTCGGCGTGCCGAAATCATGCTCGCAGCCGCGCTGAGTTTCGCTGCCGTAGGGTGGGCCTTGGCCCACCATCTTGTTTGATCCTTCGTGCGAAATGGCGGGCCAAGGCCCACCCTACAATTCCATCACATGTGAGATGAAACTATTGATCCTGCGGACCACGACGGATCCGTGCGCCAAGAGAACGCAGCTTGTTGTCGATCCGTTCGTAGCCGCGGTCGATGTGATACACACGCAGCACGTCGGTCGTGCCCTGGGCGGCGAGTCCGGCCAACACCAGCGCGGCGCTGGCCCGCAAGTCGGAGGCCATTACCGGCGCACCGCTCAGCGACTCAACGCCGTTTATCGTGATCTCACCGCGCCCCAAGGTGATATCCGCGCCGAGGCGCAACAATTCCGCGATGTGGATGAAACGATCCACGTAAATCGTCTCCTTCACCGTGCTCACACCGGGCACGAGAGTGAGCAGCGCGGTGAGCTGCGCCTGCACATCCGTGGGGAAATCCGGATATGGCATAGTGACTATATTCACCGGCTTCAATGGGCCGCCGCTGCAATTCAACCGTACGCGATCCTTGCTCACTTCGAGTTCAAAGCCGATCTCGGAAAGCGCGTCCAGCACGGCCTGCATCATATCCGCGCGGCAGCCCTCAGCGGTCACGTCGCCTTGAGTGATCGCGCCGGCGACAAGGAACGTGGCCGCCTCGATGCGGTCCGGAATCACGCTGTACTTGCCGCCGCCCAGTTTGCGTCCGCCTTCGATGGCCAGCGTATCCGTGCCGGCGCCCTCCACGGCGCCGCCCATGGCGTTGATGAAATTGCACAGGTCGGCGACCTCGGGTTCGCGCGCGGCGCCCCTGATCACCGTGGTTCCCTGGGCACCCAGCGCGGCCATCATCACATTGCACGTCGCGCCCACGCTGGCGCCGTTCGGTCCGATAAGATCCAACTCACGTCCCTGCAATTTTCCCGGTCCGGCCGAGGCCTCAATGTAGCCGTGCTCCAGGGCGATCTCCGTACCGATAGCCTCCAAGCCGCGCAAATGCAGATCGATCGGGCGCGGTCCAATCGCGCAACCGCCCGGCGCGGACACGCGCGCGCGGCCTAAACGAGCCAGCAGCGGCCCCAGCACGTAAATCGACGCGCGCATCTTGCGCACCGTGTCGTACGGCGCTTCGAAGCCGCTCAGGCCGCTGCCGTCGATCACCAGCGAGTCATCAGTGACCCATTCGCACAGCGCGCCAAGGTTGCGCAGCAAATCCGCCATCGTGCGGATATCGGAGAGCTGCGGCACGTTGCTCAGCCGCACAGGTCCGTCCACCAGCACCGACGCGGCCATCAGCGGCAACGCGGCGTTCTTCGAGCCGGAAATCTTCACCGAGCCCTTCAGCGGCAAGCCGCCTTCGATCATGATTTTTTCCAGAGGCATGGATTCCTCCTCGTCATTGTTGAATTCTTACTCGCCTCTTGGGCCGTTGTCCACATCAGTAATACAAATGTTGCTTATCATTATTCATGTACTTTCGCCCATTCGCATCCAGCCGCTGCTAGCCGCGGTCGCCCTCGCAGCAGGCAAATTTAAGTCGCCGCATGAATTGGTCGCTCAGTTCCGCCAGCCGTTTCTGGTTCGCTTTGTCGATGCGACGTGTGACATAGCTTATTGCAATAATTACAATGATGCAGCAGGTATATGCCCCGATCAAACAAAGCAATTGTCCGCCCAAAACGCGAAAGGCATTAGCAATCCCGGACTTCAAGGCGTTTCCGTCGATGAAATTTTGCAGCGCCAACAATCCGCCCCACAGGCCGACTTTGTAAAAGATCAAGATAACAATAAGGGCAAAGATAAATCCAAACGCATATAAAAAAAGCGTCCAGCTTAAAGTAGGTGAAAGAGCCGGGAGTAAAAAGGAAGCCTCGTTTGACAACGATGAAATGACAACGCCAAACAGCAGACAAATTGGTTCGATCGTCTGAAATCGAACCCATTCGCAGAATCCACTTAAAAACTCATCGCCATCCATTTTGGACAACAGCAATTGCTGAAAAACTTCATGCCGGCTGAAATACTGCATGCGGCGATACATCTGGATATAAGTGAAAAGATAAATCATGGGGGCTCCGAAGAGCAGAATTAGAGAAAATCCGAATGGAATTGCCCATCTCAGATTCAGGAGGATACAGAATGCGCCAGTCGCTGCAATCCAAAGCGCACGTTTCAGCAGGAACAACGCGTAATTACGCCGCGCCTTTAATCGAAAGAGCAACTTGAGCAGCGGATCGTCGCTTAGTCTTGCATAATGAAAATTCCCGCCGCATAGCAGGCTCATAACGCGCAAATACGCGCGCAGCAGGAGCGTCACTTGTGCACCTTCCAGCTGGGGTGCTTGAGGCCGAATTTACGCACGCGGGAGTTCATGCGGTCCACGGAAATATCGAGCAGGGCGGCAGCGTTCTTCTGATTCCAGTCGCACTTCTCCAGCGCGGCCACAACGAGCTGCCGTTCCACGTCCTCGAGCGAGATGCCGTCGTCAGGGATGCGCAGCGCGATGTCCTGCAGTACGGCGGGCTTGCCGATGCCGCACTCCTGCACGTCCGAAGCGGCGATCGTGTCGCCGCGTGCGCGAATCGTTAACCGTTCCATGATGTTGCGCAGCTCGCGGATGTTCCCCGGCCAGTCGTAGCCGTTGAGCAGCGCCATCGCGTCGTCCGTGATGCGCGTGGGGCCGCGTTTGTATTTGTCGCCGAAAAGCCACAGGTAATACTCGACCAGCGGCTTGATGTCGTCCGGCCGTTCGCGCAAGGGCGGAATGGTGATCGGCAGCACGTTGATCCGGTAATAGAGGTCTTCGCGGAATTCGCGCCGCCCGGCCATCTCCTTCAGATCGCGATTCGTGGCGCAGATGATGCGGCAGTTCACTTCGATCTCGCGCATGCCGCCCAGCCGCATGATACGGCGGTTCTCAATGGCCTTGAGCAGCGCGCTCTGGCAATTCAGCGAGAGTTCCGAAATCTCATCGAGGAACAACGTTCCGCCCGAGGCAAGCTCGAACTTTCCCTTGCGCATCGTTCGCGCGTCGGTGAAGGCGCCGCGCTCATGGCCGAACAGCTCGCTCTGCAACAGGTTGTCGTCGGGCAGCGCCGCGCAGTTCACGTCGATGAACGGCCCGCCGGAATGCAGGCTGGCGCCGTGGATCGCGCGCGTCACGAGCTCCTTGCCCACGCCGGTTTCGCCGCGCACCAGGATGATCCCGTCGCTTTGCGCCAGCACGCCGATCTCGCGTTTGATCTCGCGCATTGCATCGCTCTCGCCGATCAGGTCGAGAAACTCCGTGCTGCGGCGGAGCTCATCCTTCAACATCCGGTTTTCCGCGGCCAGACGCTGCTGTTCCAGCACCTTCTTCAGCCGCACGACGATCTCGCTCTTTTCGCTCTCTTTCGTGATGTAGTCCGCCGCGCCGCCGCGCATCGACTCCACCGCCGTCTCCACGTCATTGATCGAGGTCAGCACGACGATCGGCGTCGAGGGATCGACGCCCTCGCGTTCGCCGGACTTGATGATGCGAATCAACTCCACTCCGCTGATTCCAGGCATGCGGATGTCGGTCACGATCAGGTCGAAATCATGGCTCAAGAGCTTGCTGAGCGCCTTGTCGCCCGAAGCGGCGAGTTCCACCTCGAACTGCTCCATTGCCAGGTTGCGCTGCAAGCGCTTGGCGAACTGCGCGTCGTCTTCAACTAATAGGATTTGCGGTTTCAGCATACCCCGCCCACTCCGTCAATTTCCCTTATTCAATCCTGCGCGCCACGCCGTGTCAATTCGCATTGCGAAGAACAGCTCAATCAAGGCATCAATTAAAGAGAGAATGGCGCCTGGCGATACGCGTTACGTAATTCGCCAGCGATCCGTGCAGTTGATGCAAATTAACCTAGCAACTCAGTCAACTCGCTGATCGCGATGTCGAACGCCGTGAAGGCCTGCTTGATTGTGCTTGGATCGGCCAGATCGACTCCGGCGTCGCGCACGGCATCGAGCGGATCTTTGCTGCCGCCGGATTTCAGCAGACTAAGATAACGATCGCGCGTCTCTTCGCTTTCCCGCGCGCGCTGGGCGAAAACCTGCGCGGCGACGAAGCCTGTGGCGTATTTGAACACGTAAAAGTTATAGAAGAAATGCGGAATGCGCGACCACTCCAGCGCGATGTGCTCGTCCACCTCCACCGCCGGACCCATATAGAGTTTGTTCAGCTCGCCGTATTTTTCGCAGAGCCAATCGGCGGTGAGCGCCTCGCCGTTCTCAGCGGCCTGATGAATCATCAATTCGAATTCGGCGAACATGGTCTGGCGGAACACCGTGCCCTTGAAAGAGTCGCAAAGGTGATTCAGCAAAAACGCCTTGAACGCCGGGTCGCCGGTTTTTTGCGTCAGGAAATGCTGCAGCAGCGCCTCGTTGGTGATGCTGGCGATCTCGGCGAGAAAGATTGGATAGCCTGCGTAGCGGTACGGCTGCGCTTCCTGGCTCAGGTGAGTGTGCATCGAGTGGCCCAATTCGTGCGCCGTGGTGAACACGTCGTCCAACTGGCCGTGATAATTCAACAGCATCAGCGGCTTTTGCCCGTATGCGCCGGAGGAATACGCGCCGCTGCGTTTGCCTTTGTTTTCGTAAATGTCGAACCAGCGCTCGTCGAACGCCTTCTTCGCGCCCTCGACGTATTCGGCGCCGAGCGGCTTAAGCGCTTCGAGCGCCCATTCACGGCATTGCGGCCAGTCCGCCTCCAGTTTGAAATTCGGCGTGATCGGCACGTACAGGTCGTACATCTTCAGCGCATCGACACCGAGCATTTTCTTGCGCAGTTCCACGTACTTGTAATAAACCGGCAGCGCTTCATGCACGGCTTCGATCAGCGAAGTGTATACCGTCGTCGGTATGTCGTCGTAAAACAGCGCGGCTTCGAGGCAGGAACCGTGCTTGCGCAGTTCCGTATTGAGCGCATGCTCCTTCACTCCGCCGGAAAGCAACGTGGCCAGCGTGTTGCGATGGCAGCCGTAAGTATGATACATGGATTCATACGCGCTCTGGCGCAGCGTACGGTCCGTGCTGCGCAGCAGCACGCTGTAGCTGCCGTTGGTTACGGGATGCCGCTCGCCCGTTTCATCGACGGCGTCGTCAAAAGTCAAATCGGCGTTGCACAGTTTGCCAAACGCCTCGCCAGCCAGGTGCATCACCTCGCCTGCCTTGCCTAGCAGCGTCTCCTCGGGAATCGAGAGCGTGTGCGGTTTGCGGCGCACGAGTTTCTCCATCGTGCGGCGATAGAATTTCAAGACGGGCGCGTCAAGCCACTGCTTGAGCGTCTCCTCGGATTGCTGCAGGATTTCCGGCGTGATCCACGCGGCGCGTCCGCTGATTTGCGCGTAGCGCGTGCGCAGTTTGCTCATGCGCGCCTGATTTTCGCCCACGGCGGTGTCCTGATCCTCAAGCAGGTGCGCGTAGAGATAGAGCCGGTCGAGCAGCAGACCGAGCGCGTCCTCCAGTTCGAACACCTTCGCCACGTTCTCCGGCGTGTTCAGCTGACCCTGTAGTTCGAGGATCGGCTTGAGCAAAATGTCGATCTGCTCAAAATCCTCATCATATTTCTCCGGCGCATCGTAGATCGACTCGACATCCCACTTGTCCTGGGGATCGATTTGATCGCGTGTTTTAATGGCGCTCATCTCGCGCTCCTTCCGCTGGAAATCGCTGCTACGCTATACAGTTTGTAATCACCAGACGCATGCGGATCAACAAGAAAAACCGGAGCACGGCCATCGCGCCCCGTTACACAGCTCAATTGCCACTGAAGAATCACGCGCCTCTGGCTTCTGTGCCGCCGAAAATCTCGACCGTCGACGATCTTGCGCAAAGCGATGAATTCCTGCTCATTGATTAGCCTGATTAGTACACCCTGAAATCCCAAATGCCGGGGATGCCTTTGAGGATCGATACTTTCAGGTAACGGGCGCGCGCTGATTTTTCATCGACATGCGGCGATTGCAGAATGACATCTTCATGCCCGCCATAAGGCTCCCAGGCCTCGCCGTCCAGCGAATGCTCCAGGCGATAGGCGTGTCCGGCGGTGGGCCGCACGAAATACAATTCCGTGTGGCTGATGTCGCGGGCTTCGCCCAGATCAAGCATGTACCAGGCGGCGTCATCGCCTTCATCCGCCACCCAGCGCGTTCCATTGGAGCCGTCCAGCGCGTTATCGGGGTTGAACTGCTCGGTGCGGTCCACTCTGCGATCAGCGATGGGGTGAACTTTCGCCGGCGGCCAAAGGGACGACGCCGTGGCGGTTTTGCCATGCGCAAGATTCGGCCGGGTTTCTTCCACGGGACGCAGCGCGCCGACGCCTTCCAGCGTCAGCTCGACGAACTGAATCGTGCCGTCTTCGTTGAAATTCAGCTTATCCACCCAGACCTGACGGGTCGTGCCGCCGCGTCCGAATTCCAGATAGGCATGGTACCACTGATCGGAGCCTTGTGGGCAAAAAAAGCAGCCATGCCCTGGTCCGTAGATTTTCTTTTCGTGATCCGTGCCGGAGATGATGTCGTTTTCCGGCGCTTCCCACGGCCCCATCGGCGAAACGCGGCTCATCATGTACGCGTACTTGTAATTCTCATGCCCCTCCAGGGTGTACATGTAATAGTAAATGCCATTGCGTTTGAATAAGTACTGCCCCTCGGAATATCCTCCGCGCTTGGGATGGACGCGCGAGATTTCGCCGTCCGGCGCGGTCCAATCGGGCGTGAGTTTGCAAATGCCGTGCTTCGCCCAAACCATGTACGCCTGCCCGTCGTCATCGACGAAGACTTCGGCGTCGATGAATTGCTCGCTTTCGATGGGGAAATGCCGCCAGCCGGATTCCTTGTTGATGTCCTTGCCGTCGATCGTGCGGAACGGCCCTTCGGGGGAATCGGCCACGACAAGCGTGATTTGATGATCGAGCGTCGGGTAGAGATAATAGCGGCCGTCTTTCTTGAGCAGGCTGCTGGGCGCCCAGAACTTGGCGTCGAAATTATCGGCGAAAATGGAGCCTTGGAAACTCCAATTGAGAAAGTCTTTCGATTTCCAGACCACGGGCGTCCCGGCCGTCGCCAATCCGTGCCCATAGCCGTCCGTCGTAGCGTAACAGTAAAAGACGCCGTCGAATTCCACGATGCTCGGATCGGCGATCATATCCGGCACAAGGGGATGTCCAAAGGTCATATCCATAGCGTTTAACTCCGTAGCAATCATAGTCAATGTGATTGAGATAATCCGTATAAAAGCAGAAACATGCCTGTTCCGCATCGAACTCATTTTGATTATTTGCATATCCAATCCTGTGGGTTTGCTGTTTGCGGCCATCCGCTTACAGCAATAGACACAACGCAGCGATAGAAGGATTGCAGCATAATCAATTTGATGACAATTAGCGCACGATGGCATCGTGCGATGCATGGCGAAGCATCAATTAATATCCGGGAAACCGCTTAATTCATGCCAAGCAGGTCTTGTTCGATGCGCACGGCGACCGGGGCGTCGATGAACTTCGTATTGGCGCGCAGGCCGTTCAGCGCGGCCTGCATCGAGCCCTCGCGCGTTTTCTCAGTAGTCAGCAGCACGTCGTAGAGTTTGCTGTCTTCGCGCGCGGCTTGCGTGTAACTCTGAATGTGCACACCGTGCTTGGCCATTTCGGTGGCCACGGCGGAGCCGGAGGCGATCGGATCGTTGGTGCCGATACGTACGAAGTACGCCGTCTGCACCTGATCCATCGGCAGCATGTTCTTTTTCGCGCCGAGTTGCAGGCAATCGTCACGCGAGGAAGGCTTGCCACATTCCTGAGCCACGGCGATGATATCGCCGAGAATCGCGCTGGCCGTGGGGAGCGGTCCAGCGCCGCGTCCGTAAAGCATCGTGGAGCCGGCCAGGTCGCTGTCGATCAGCGCGGCGTTGAATGAACTGCGCACCGAGGCGAGCATCGAGTTGACCGGCACAAACGCCGGATGCACGCGCGCCTCCACGGCGCCGTTGTCATGGCGCTGGGCGATGCCGAGTAGTTTCACCGCGAAACCGCTCGCAGCGGCGAAGGCGATGTCCAGCGGCTCCAGTTTCGTGATCCCCTCGCAGTATACGTCGTCGGCTTGGATGGTCTGGCCAAAGGCGAGCGAGGCCAGCACGGCCAGTTTATGCGCGGTGTCTATGCCCTCGATGTCGAGCGTGGGATCGGGTTCGGCGTATCCGAGTTCCTGCGCCTGTTTCAGCGCCTCGTCGAACTCCAGCCCCTCGGTGATCATTTGCGTGAGGATAAAGTTGCATGTGCCGTTGAGGATGCCCGCGATGCGCTGCACCTGGCATGCGGCCAGGCCCTGTTGCAGCGAACGAATGAGCGGAATGGCGCCGCCGACGCTGGCTTCATACAGCAGACAGACGTTATTTTCCTTAGCCGTGGCGCGCAACTCGCACAGATGCGCGGCGAGCAGCGCCTTGTTTGCGGTGACCACGTGCTTGCCGCTTTTCAGGGCCTTTTCGCAGAACGTGCGGGCGGGTTCGACGCCGCCGACCAGCTCGATGACCGCGCCAATCTCGGGATCGTTGAAGATGCCGTCCACGTCGTCCGTGAGCAGACCCGGCGCCAGTTCGATGCCGCGGTCGGTCTTGGTGTCCTTGTCGGCGATGCGCGTGATCTCCAACGGGCGGCCGATGCGCGCGGCGATCGTCTCGCCGTTTTGCCGCAGGGCGTTAATCACGCCCGTGCCGATGTTGCCCAGCCCTATCAGCCCGATTTTGAAAGGTTCGCCCATCTTGTTCGCTCCTTCCGCACGACGTTTGTCGCGTGTAGACCTCAGCGGATGCGAGGCCGTATCTTTTTATAATCCGCCAGCGCGCGCAACTCGTCAAGGCGCTGTTGAATCTCCTGCGCTTTTAATTTCGCGGTTTTGTCGATGCCGAATCCCTGGCAGCAGTACGACGCCATGGTCGTGCCGGCCAGCACGGCCTGTTTCAGCGTGTCTTCAGTCAGCGTTTTCTTTTGATCCAGATAGCCCAGAAAGCCTCCGGCAAACGTGTCGCCGGCGCCGGTCGGATCGACGACCTTGTCCAGCGGATAGGCGGGCGCGAGAAACAGCATCTTTTTGCTCATCAGCATCGCGCCATGCTCGCCCTTCTTGATCACTACGTATTTCGGCCCCATGCGCAGAATCTGCCGGCCGCATTGGATTAAATTGGACTCATCGCAGAGCATGCGAGCCTCGCCGTCGTTGATGCAGACCAGATCGACGCGCTTGAAGACCTTGAGCAGTTCGTCGCGCATGCCTGTGATCCAGAAGTTCATCGTGTCGAGCAGCACGAGCTTGGGCTTGCGCACTTGATCCAGCACCTTAAGTTGCAATTGCGGCAGGATATTGCCCAGCAGGATGTAGTCCGCATCGCGGTATTGTTCCGGCAGTTTTGGATCGAAATTTTCGAACACGTTGAGCTGCGTGTCGCGCGAGACTGCGCTGTTCAGGTCGTTGGCCTCGTAGTAGCCCGACCAATGGAAGGTCTTGCCGCCCTTGACGATCTCCAGCCCGGTCAGGTCGATGTTGCGCTTTTTGAAATAATTCAAATAACGTTTGGGATAGTCGTCGCCGACGATGCCGACAATGCCGACCGGCGCGAAATAGGAGGCGGATGTTCCGGCGTAGCTCGCCGATCCTCCCTGAATGCCGGCCTTCACCCCATGCGGCGTTTCAATGTCGTCCAGCGCCACCGATCCCACGATCAATACGGACATGCAGTGCTCCCAAAGATAAAATAAACACACACGGCCTGATTGCTGCGGTTACGCTCTCGAAACCGTGCTAAATATCACAAGCATGACCCGGCAAACCCTTGCTCGTCAAGGCTTAACCGATCACTCTGGATTAAGAATCGTCTCCCGGTTCATCGGGCGATTCGCGTGGAGTCTCTGCCAGCAGCAATTCGCAATATTCCCGCGTGGCCGCTACGGCAGACAGCGGCGGCACGACGAAAAAGGCGCAGGGAATCAGAAAAAAGGGCAATCCGAAGCCCAGGGCGTAGCGATAATTGCGCAAAACCCACTTCACCCGTCGCCGCACGGGCGTGTCACGACGCTCCAGCGGGTACGTAAAGGAATCCAGCGCAAGGAACAGCACGACACAAGTTATATTGAATGCAGCGGCAATCACAGGACCGACCACAGGGATGAAGCCCAACGCGAAACCGAGGATCACCGCGGGAATCGCCAGAATCAGGCGTTTCACCGATCCGGTCACGGAAATCCAGGCGTCTTCCCATAGCGTGCGGTTCGGGATGCAGATCAACTCCGGACGCGCGGCCAGCAGATCCTTTTCAATCCGCTCGCTGAGCCAGCTGTGAAACGGCGCCCCAAGCGCCAGGGCCAGCGCGAGAAAGATCAATGCACTCACCGCGACCGTCACGAGCGCCAGGAGCGTCTTACCGAGGAAAATCAGAATGTCGAGCCACCAGGCGTAATCCTTGGCGGCGTCCAAGCCCCCGAAAGCCCAGCCCGAGGCGTAATGCCAGATGAGCCAGAAAACCAGCGGCATCAGCGCCAGGTTGATCAGCAGCGGCAGCAGAATATATTTCATCAGGCGAGGATTGCGCAGGAGATAATGCACTGCGCGCGCCGGCGCCAGCAGCCCCTCCAGCAAGCTGAGCGGCTCCTGTTCGCGCGGCAGGCTGGCATGCGGCGTTTTCGCGGCGTCATCCATGCATCATTTCTCCGGTTGGTCCATGAGCTGCAAGCCTTGCTCCGTTAATCGACCCAACAGCAAAAAATCGCCGTCGTCGAATCCCGTGGCGATCCCGCGCCAGGCTCGTCCGCCTAGCATCAGTCGCCGGTCGGCGGAACGGCAAACCTCCCGCACCGCCAGTCCGGCAAACGACAGGCAGAGCACGTAATCCAGCAGCACCGCGCAGTCCGGCGCGTCGTCATCTCCATCCTTCCGGGAATATGCAAGTTCGTAAAACCGCTGGAACACAGCGGACGGCGCGAGGCGAATCCCTACGTCGCTCACCGGAACGTATTCCGACTCAGTCACCCATTGCGCCGTATTGTCCTCCGGATCAAACATGGACGAACCAGCCAGATACATCGCGCAGGAGACTTGCTCCTGTTGAAAGGAATTGGTCAGTCCGAACCAGAAGCCGTTAATCCAGTCCGGCGGCGGCTGTTCACGCAAGACGTCTTCAACCCATTGTACGATTAGCTGCGCTTCGGCCAGGTAGTCAAATTCGCGCGCATACCGGCAGATACAATCCGGTTGGATCTGCTCGCAATAGGCGAGCACTGCCTTCATCCCGGAGGCCATGTCCGGAGATTCCCGGATCAGGTGCGAGACTTGCGCATAGGCCTCATGCATATCGTACTGACTCATGATCGCTGCATCCTTTCAAAACTCAACATGACAAACTCCAATGCAATCTTCAACCTCAGATCGTATAAATATGCCGGTCATGATCGGATAATTATAGAGCATCTCTCGATGCTGGCTTTTCACAGTTACTCTACAATTGACCATCGAGTCTCGAGTTTCCAGTATCCAGCATCGGATTCATCGGAGCATGATCGCAAAAAAAAACAGTAATAATACCAGAACCACAACAAAGCGTGAAAATCCTGAAATTTGAATCTCTGTGCCTTTGTGGTGAAATTTTAAAGGTTGCCTATAACCTATTTCACGGCCCTGGAGATGACGTAGCCGTTTTTTTCCTGGGTTTGGATTTGGCGGAACGTTTTCTGCAGGCGTTCATGCAGTTTGGGATTGGATTTCGTGACGAACCAGGCCTGTCCGCCGGGGCGCAGGGCGCGATGCGCGGCGTTGACAAAGAGTTCCATCACGGCGAACTCGGTGGAGTATGGCGGATTGCTCAGCACGACATCGTACGCGCCGGTTTCGGCTTCGCCGTTCAGGATGCTCTCGCAGCGGTCCTCGTGCCGCAGGCTGACCGGCGCGCCGTTGAGCAGCAGCGCGCTATTGCGGCCGGCCATGTTCATCGCGCGCGCGTTCGAGTCGATCAGGGTCAGCCGCTTCGCGCCATGCTTGAGCGCGTAGAAAATCCCCAACGCCCCCCAGCCGCAGCCGAGATCGAGCACGGCGGCGTCCTGCTCCGCTCCGTCCAACGCATTCAGCAGCGCGCGGCTGCCCGCATCCAGCGCGCCGTTGCAAAACACCCCGTAGCAGGTGTTGAATTCCGCGACGAGTTCCATCGCCTTCGCGCGCGTCAGTTTCACCATGAATTGGTTCGCATCCGTCATGGGCGCGGCCGTGGAAGGATCGTCTTTTTTCTTGGCGGAATAGAGCGTTCCTTTGCGCGAGGATTGCAGCACAGATACATTGCCAAACGTTCGCTCGATCTGCCGCCGCAGCCATTGATCGCGCGGATTGTTGATCGCCGTCAGCAGCTTGCCGCCTTTCTTCATCCGCGCATGGGCCTGCCGCAACATCTCCAGCAACAGCCCCTGCTCCGGTCCCGGTCCGGCCCACAACAACGCCAGGTCCGGTTCCGCGTTCATCGGCAGATTCGGCGCGCACACGCAGTCGAGCTTCGGCGCGGCATTGCGCTGGGCCGCCTCCTCCGCGCGCCGGGTGTGATACAGGTCGATGTGGAAGTACAATCCTTTCGATTCCGGACGCAGCCGCGCCATCGCCGCCGCGGGCAGGGCGTCCGGCGTCAGGATCGAAACGATCCGTTCAGCGGGCGTTTGCTGCGCGCCTTCGATCAACATGCGGTTCAGCGGATCGAGGCCATGCGACGTTTTCACGCACAGCGCGCCGTCCAGCAGCAAGTCTGACTTGCGCGCCGTTTCGGCGGAACCGAGTATAATTTCAATCGCGCTTTGCTGATTGCCCATAGATGTATTCCATCGCTTATTGGTTAAACTGCGCCACGACGCGTCCGTATGCGCCGGCGGTCTGAATCGATAGCAAGCCGGTTTCCACGTTATAGTTATGCGGCAGATCCACACCGTCGAGATTACGCACGGCTATCGGCGCGGATGGGCTGTAAATCCATGCTTCCCTGGCGCAATCGAACGCCAGCGTGCGCGCCTGGGCGTCATATTCGCCGTCGCCATAATCCGCGGCGCGCGAAAGGTTGCCGTCGGTCATCAGCAGCACGGGCCGTTGCGCGGACTTGATGAAATACAACCGCGAGGCGTACGGTTCCGGCAGATCGTCCGTGAAACGTGCTGCTTTGCCCTGGATCTCGCTGGGCACGATCCGATGAGCGAACACATCGAACACGACGCATTTTTTATCCGGTGCAGGCGCCTGAAACTCAACGCCCATCAAAGGCTCTGCGCCCAGCGCCTTTGCCGCCGCCAGATAATTTCGTCCAATGTGCGTCGTCAAACGGCGATCCGGCGCGGCGTACTTCTTTAGCGTTCGAGCCAGCACACCATCCAGCAATTCGCACCGCTCCAGGTCCGCAGGCTTGAGCAGTTCCGGCGCGTTGACGACAATCCATACGCCGCCGCGCCATCCCTGCCGCAGCTTCAGCGCCAACGGATACTCCATTCCGCCTTGCGAACGAATCATTCCGATTGCTTCAACCTTCTCCGACACCGCGGTCCAATAAGGTTCGGCGCCGTCCAGCGTCCACGTGCGGCTGTCCAACCGCGCCTGGCGGCGTTGATACAACGGATCCTGAATCGCCCGCACCTGAAAATCCTCCAGCGCCGCTCCCGTGAAATCGCCCTCCGGCCGCGTCCGCTCACGGTTCATGATCAGAAAGTGCAAGTAAAGCTTTTCATACGGCAGATCCTCGCCGTTGCGAAACACGCCGCGCCAATGGTTCGACTTGCCGCGCTCCCGCGGGACGTCCAGCCAACGGAAGACCTTGCCGTCCTTGGCCCAGCCGATCCAGGCGATGTCGTATTGGGCCCATGCGCGATAATCCACGTCCACCTCCAGCGCATGGCTGTCCTGGGGGACCATGAATTCGTAAAACAGGTCGGCCTTGGAGCCATACGGCGCCACGCCAAGCATGCCGTTCTGCACGGCGAGCTTCTTGCCCACCGTGACCGAGTATTGCGTTGTATTGTTTATCCACTTCTCGGGATCGTTGTATTCCTCATGCAGCAGCAGACGTTTGGGCGACTCGGGGATCTCCGCATTCCATTGCAGTTTGCCGTTTAATGCATCCGGCAATGCCGCCGTCTCGCCGTTCTGCAACGCGAACACCGCCCGTCCGCCATGCCGGACGAAATCCTCCAAACGCGCGAGCATCGCTTCGTTGACTTCGCCAGCGACGACAATCGCGCCGAACGGCTTTAGGGATTCCGGCCTCCCGGCGGCGAAATCCTGGGCGCTGATCGTCGCGGCGTTCGGGAGCCATGGCCCGTGATCGCCGTCCAGCACGGTCAGGATGCCTGGTCCTTTCGCGTCCAGCCATGGCGGCGACTCAATCACGGCGCCGAGTTCGGACCATGCGCGCAGCTCGCGTTTCAGGCGCACCAGACGCCCCTGCGCATTCTGCGGAGCGCGCGCCGCCACATAACCCGGATGCGCATACCGGAATTGTCCCGCCTTCATCGGCTGATAATCCGCGTAGCCGCCCAGCGAAAAACCCAGCGGCCCGTCCAGTTGCCAGAGCATCAGCCAGCGCAGCATCTCCAACCGTTCCGGCGTGGCCGCATCGGCGAAAGGAGCGTATGCCACAAGCGCCCCCGGCTCCTCGCCGCGCAGCATTTGCGCCATCAGGGCGAATTGCTCCACGTCCTCCGTCTGAAGTAATTGATCACCGGACGCAAACGGCTGCACAGCGCTTAATGATTCGATGACTTGAGTGTCGTCCTTGGGCTGAAGGTTCCGCAATCCCAAATTGCGGAGCAAACACAGTTCCCCGTCCCAGCCTTTGGGAGTGTGATCGTCGTCATAAACAAATCCGCCCCAATATCGCCAAATGATACGCGAGCCTTCATCTAACCTGCGGATTTCAACATCCTCATCCGGCAACGCCAGCGGCGTGTCCACGTCGTAAAAGCCGATAAACGAGCACAGATCGAGCCAGTATTCCGGCGTTCCTCGCACGACGGCATGCCCCTCGGTATAGCTGGATTGCTTGCGGGCATAGCACCCCAAGATGCCCCGGCTCTCCGGATTCGTCAGTTCCCAGTAATATGTTCCGGCCTCTTGCGGCTTGAAATACAACACCAGCCATTTGCCGTCATCGAGTTGTCCGTCATCCTGGAATTGAAAGGTTTGTTCCGCGATCTTCTTCTGCTTCATCGCATTAATGTCTTCGGAATCATCCAATGGTCCATACAGCGCCAGCTGCGCCTTGGCGAATCGCCCCACGACATGGTGATACTGCACAAACACCGTATTGAACCGGGCGGAGGCATGAAAAATCTGCCCGGCGGACTCGCGGACGTTGAGTTCCACAGCCTCCTGACTGCCGCGAAAGAAGGTCGGCTGATCCTCGCGCATCGCCTCGCTGGCGGCGAAGGCGCCGCTCCCTATGCTGGATAAGGTCATCACCGCTATTAAAATGCAAAAAATATGTCGCATCTTCCAATCCTCGCTGCTCGATTCATTCATCTAGCGATCTTCTAAAAGTGATGTCCGGATGGGAAGAACATACAGCCGAGGGCGGCTGTGCCACATTCAAGGGATGCGGACATCACTTCTGCAAGATGCGCTCGACGCGCCGCGCGGCTGCGTCATCTTGGACATTCATCTTGCCGTGCGGTTCCAATAATCAGCACCTTGCCACGCCGCGCCGCAAAATCAAGCGCCATTTCGCTCCTGGTTTTCATGTGGGAGCGTCTTCGTCTCTTGATCATGGAGATAATGGTGATGCCTTGCCTGCTTAACCGTCAAAATGCGTTCAATATCGTCGGAAACTTTTTACTGAATCGATTGTCTGATCATGCATACCCACGAGAGGAGACAAGCAGCATGGACATGAATCCTCCAACCACGCCGCCCGGATGGCCGCCGCTTAATTCGGGCTTCGAACCAGTCGTTCCCGATCAACAACCTGAATCACAACCCAGACCATCCTTTTGGCGCCTGAACCTGTTCCCTTTTTCATTCAACGTCTCTGACCTGATGCATCGGCCTTTTTCACTGAACTGGCGGGATGCGCTGTTATTTCCGCTGGCGGTTGCGCTGCTTGATGTCTGCCTGTATTCCGGCGGAGGATTGAGCGGGTATGGGGTTGTCTTTCTGCTCTTTCCCCTGCTGATCGTTTTTGGATGCCGCAAAAGCAAAATCAAATTCCGAGCGGTTTTTATCCTATCCTGCCTTGCGCTGCTGGGACTCGACCTGATCTGGTCCGGCGATCTGGGCGATATCCTGGCGGGGTGTTTTCTGATTGTCGCTCTTTCCATGACGCTGAATTGGCTCAAGCCGTTCATGCTGGAGTCCAGCTTATATCTTGCGAACTGCGTGCCTGCGGGATTGTTGAGCATGATTCATCTTATCCGCAAATCCAAACTGGCCCGGTTGCGCATCACCCGCAACGCTTTGGGCGTTTTCGTGCCGCTGCTCGTGTTTCTCATTTTCGGCTACATTTTCACCATGGCCAATCCATCATTGCAGGAACTGGCCGTTTCGTATATCGATAGCATTGCCAGGTTCTTCTTCAACTCGCCGATCACCATTGGCCGGATTTTGTTCTGGGCTTGCGTGCTCTGGCTGACCGCCGGTTTGATCCGCCCCTGGATCCACAAGGACTATGAAAAACGGATCTTCGGTCTGCCGGAAAAACAATCCATCGATGATCTGCCGCTCTCGGAGAAATATGTCTTCCTGATCGCGCGCAATACGCTGATCGCCGTGGTGTCTTTTTTCGCCCTTTACCTCTGTTATGAAATCTATTCGCTCATGTTCATTGGGCTGCCCCAGGGATACAGTCATTCCAGGTATTGCCATCAAGGCGCCGCCTGGCTGACCCTGGCGTTGTTCACAGCCACCATGATTCTGGGCATGATCTTTCGCGGCAGTTTGCTGAAGCATGCCAATGTTCATGCTCTGCAATGCCTGACCTGGTGCTGGTCGGCGGAAAACTTCATCCTGGCGTTTTGCATCATTGGCCGTTTGATGATGTACATCAACTACAACGGCATGTCGCGCATGCGTGTCGTGGCAATCTGCGGCATCATCGCCGTCTTGCTCGGATTCCTGCTCGTTGCCTGGAAGGTGTTGCGCGGCAAAACGCTGCTCTGGTTGATCCGCCGCGACCTGTGGGCGCTGGCCATGGTAGTATTTATCTACATCATCTTGCCGGTTGACTGGATCATCACCCGCTACAACGTCGCGCAAATCATGTCCGGCAATGCATTGCCCGCCGTACAGTTGGTCGCTCATCCCATTCGTGAGGAAGGCCTTCCCTGTCTGCTGCCCTTGATCAAATGTGAGAACACTGACATTCGCAACGGCGCCGCGGCCATGTTGTGTCAGAAGCAGATTGAACTGGAAGCAACAATAGCCGGCAAAAAACATTGGACGGAATTCCAATGGTCGGAAAACAGAGCCTTAAGCATACTCCGCAAGCATCAACAAAACTGGGGAAGATATTTCAATGCAGAACTACGCATAAACGACCTCAACAGATTCGAACGATATGGAATGCAGTGGTATTAAAAGCGGACTCTTGAGTGTTCTCGTAATCATCCCAATAATCCGTCCGCACTACAGTATAGACATCATATCACAAATGAAGAGAATTTAAATAATGTGATCCCGAATCCCATTTTCAGGATTTGGACTAATCTCAACCATCCTTAATAATTTTGGCCATTCAAGCACAAGGTATTCGTATTCAGCAATAATGTTAATCTTAAATTCATCATAGCATATCACATTTTTTATATTATACTTCTTAAGCTGCTCATCGAACTTTCTTTTTCCGGATTCATTAATGGTATCTTGAATCGTTCTTAAAAACTCCGGATTATTCAGAGTGTCCTTCATCTCGAATAAGTGTAACATCGCATGATCATATGCTGTCAGCCCTTCCGAATCTTTTTTATGTATAGAAGCTCCATATTTTTTCAAAAGCGCCACTTTTTTTATAGGTTCAATTGTGCCATTGACTGCAATCATTAAAGCAGTTATGCCTCGCGAAGTTTGCTTATCAACATTCGCCCCAAACTCCAATAACGCTTTCATTTGTGCCGCATAACCACTATAAGCACATTCCAACAATGGCGTCCAGCCGATGCCAGCTCGTATTGGAAATATTTCTGGATCATCAATCTCAATGGTTGTTCCCGCTTCAGGATCAGCGCTGTGTTCAAGAAGTAGCTTTATAATAGCCGCGCCATCTTCCTTCCACATCGGTGACATAAAACAATAATGCAATGCCGTGCGGCCATATAAATCTTTATCATTGATTCCGCCATATTTCGTTGTAGCTCTACGAACGTCCTCAACTGTCGAGTCAAAGCTCATACATAATTCCATAAGCTTTGTATATTTAGCCATAATTATAAATATCCTGACTAGCATTCACCAGATATAGAATTTCGGAAATTACGTGTACATCCAACTTTATTCTCCTTTCCTCGATTGGATGCCAATTTCAGCGCCATTCTTATGTGTCCCTGGCACTATACGGAATTATTTCGGAAATGCCCACAATACTTCGTCAATATATCATTGAGACAACCTGATTATGTCGCCTTTGCTATAACTTCCATTTGTTGAATCATACATAAAAGACGATAAATGGATATATCTTTCCATATCACTCATTTCATTCGTTTCTTTAGCAATCTTCAAGTCGATATCATAATCACCGTCTGGACCAGGACTCCATAGCATCCATTTTTTTCCAAAATTATAATAACAAAAGGTGCAGCCCTTTGCTGCAAATGGATCGCGAAAAAGTCGATTCTCTAACAATCCATTAGTTCGGCCATCAATATTACCTATATATTGTAATGAATTTAAATCAATCAATAAAAAGGAAGGTAGATCGCCTTGTTTATTGACTGAGTCTGGGCCAAATCCAAAACCGGGCATCTTTTTATTAACGGAGAAATATCTTTCTATAATAATTGCAGTCTCTCGCATATCTAGTTTAACATTTACATGCTTTTTACCAACTCCATAATCACTTGCTGGACCAATGCAACCGATGATTATAGCTAATAAAAATACAATGAGTGATATATACACTTTATCTGAGCGCATATTACTCCTCCATAGAATGGCTATTCCGTATTCTGGAAACACACAACACACGGCATGCCTAAAACATTCTCCTTGTTGTTGATCATCTTGGCATGTAATGGCTGGCTTTGGGCTTGTTTTCTGCTTTTTTTAAAACCAAGTGCTGCAACATGACTTTCAGAATATCATTCTCGCCAGCCAGTTGCACGCAGCAAATGCTTCAAGTCCAGCCTCGGGATTACTTGTACATCCTATAAAATTACGTAAAAAATCAAGCGTCATTTCACTCTCGACTTTCCGGCTTCTTCGACGCATACTCCCGGTGGATTTATACATTTAATCTATTGAATCGGATTCTGTCGTAACGATGTCTAATGATTTTCTGGCCATTTCACCTCAACCGGAATGCGTCTGCCTGGCTGCGCGGATCTATCCGGATTTCCCGAACCTGCGCCTGACGGGACGCAAGGCGATCCTGGATGCGTTGCGCGATTGGTCCGAGCGTGGCAAGCCCGGCCGCGCTGCGATCCTGCTGGATTCCGTGGCGGAGTCAGCTGAAGCCCGGAGCCTGCTGCGGCGCTTGGCCAAGCAGGACTTTCAAATCATCTGGGTGGCCGGACCGGAATGCGCTTCGGTGCAGGAGGCCTGCCGGGACGCATCCAACGTGCAGCTGCACACCGGCGATACGCTGTTCGCCGCCTTCAACGCGGCCTTTCGCGCATCAGCCAAAATGAAGCCGTTGATGCGGCAAGCGGCCAACCGCGAGACCGACCTGCTGGATTTCATCAATTATAAAATCTCCCTCGCCATGATGCGGAGCATGGACGCCGAACCGGTCGCTGAAGCCGTGCGCGAATTGCGCCGCTGCAAAAGCAGAAGGTTTCTGCTCGAAAACCTCAGCGAGGAAGACCGCAAGTCGCTGGAGCATTTCCGCCGCGAGGATTTCCCGTACATCGCCGGCCACACACCGCCGTTGAATAAAATGAAACGCGACATCCTTCGCGTCGCGCCGTCCGAGCTGAGCGTGCTGATCCTCGGCGAAACCGGCACGGGCAAGGAAAACGCGGCGTTCTATCTGCACGAATTCAGCGCGCGGCGCGGCGGACCGTTCATCGCGCTCAACTGCGCCGGGCTGGATGAGCATTTCCTGCGCTCGGAGCTCTTCGGTCATAAAAAGGGGGCGTTCACCGGCGCGTTGCAGGACCAGCGCGGACTCGTGACCGAGGCCGAAGGGGGCACGCTGTTCCTGGATGAAATCGGCGACATGCCGCCGTCGGTGCAGGCCGACCTGCTCCGCTTTCTGCAAACCCGGCGCTATCGTCCGCTGGGCGATACGCGCGAAATCTCCGCCGATATCCGCATCATCGCCGCCACGCAGCCCAATCTGCACATCAAAAAACGCAACGGGGAATTCCGCGAAGACCTGTATTACCGCATCGCTGAATTCGAGCTGACAACGCCGCCGTTGCGCGAAATCCCCGTGGATATTCATCGCGTGGCGCGGCACATCATCTACCATCAATGGGAGCGCGCTGACGCGGAAGACTCGCCGCGCTTTCAGGATGCGCTGGATTACTTCAGCGCGAATCGGGAACTCATGGAGCGCTACGCCTGGCCGGGCAATGTGCGCGAGCTAGCCGCCGTGGTGCGGCGCAAAATCGAATTGAATGACGAATGTCTGGCCACGCTCGGTGCTCAGCCCGAAGCGCCGCCGCTGCCGTTGCAGCTGATCCCGGCCATCGAACGCGCGTCCGACATTCGCACGTTGCGTGAAGTCCAACGTTCCTACGCCGAACACGCCGCGGCGCAACAGGAGCGGCTGGGATTGACGCAGCAGGAGCTCGCGCGGCGGCTGAAGATTCACGTCGCCACGCTGAACAAACTGCTGCGCGGCAAGGACAAGCCGCGATGACTTCGCCGCCCGTGACACCATCGCCCGACACGCAAAGCGGCTTCAACTGGCGCATGGCCGCGTTGTTCGCCGTTGCGGGCGCCCTGTGGCGCATCGCCTTCATCTACACCGGCTGCTCGATCATGAATGGAGACCAGGCCATCTTCGGCATTCAGGCGCAGCACATCTGGCTCGGAAAATTTCCGTTGTACTTCACCGGCCAGCATTACCTCTTCCCGGTCGAGTCTTATTTTGTCGCCTTGATGCGGCTGGTCACGGTGCAGATCACTCCACTGACGTTGAAGCTCGTGGCAATACTTGAAATGCTGGTTTACGTACTGACGCTCTACGGTCTGCTGAACACATTGCTCGGTTCGAAGCGTCTGGCCACAACCGCCGCGCTGCTGGCGCTGCTGGCCCCGGCGTATTTCACACAGATGAGCGTGGCGCTGAATTTCCTGCCGACCTTGATCCTGGGCCAATTGATGCTCTGGCTGGCGGCGCTCACAGTGAAAGAGGAAGATGAGCAAAAACTCCGCCGGAAACTGGCGGCGCTGGCGGCGCTGGCGGGTTTCGCCTGGTTTCAGTATCCCTTTGTCGCGCCATACATCGCGTCCACTTTCGCCATCCTGCTGTTGTTCGACGCCGACGGACAACGACGCCTGATCCGACACATCGCTGGCGAGCGTCCGCTACTGCAAGGCGCCGCCGCCCTGCCCTATCTCGTTATTTTCTTTTTCATGCTGCCGTTCACCTGGAATGACAAATTTATGGCATGGCGCAATCTCTTTCAAATCGCCCTGCTCTGCTGGATTCCACTCGGCGCCCTTGCGCTACTTTGGGATGAATGGCTCGCGCTAAAAAAACCGGGGCGCCTGCCGCTTCCAGCGGCGCGATTACTTGTCTATTGCAGCATCGGCATCATGCCGCAGCTGATTTATATCTTTCTCCGAGACGACGTCTGGTACGCAGGAAAACTCGCGCTGGGACCGAATGTCGAATCGAGTTTTTATGGCCTTTTGTTATCCGATATCCCCATCATCGCCGGCCCGTTGCGCATCGGCCTGTTTCTGCAGAATCCATTGCCGCCGCCGGTCAATCTGCTTCTGCTGATCGCGTTGTTCGCTCTGATCGGCATGAGTTTGATAGCCACATTGCGGCGCAAGCCGGACGAATCCGGCGCGCTCAACCGGCGCGGCGTTTTGCTGATCTTAATCCATGCCGCGGTCTGCATCGGCTTGAAATTGGTATCTGAAAACTCAAACGCGATCTATCCGCGCCACCTGTTGACGCTTTATACGGCGCTGTTCGCGCTGCTGGCCATCATGATCCAGGAATTCCGGTTGCTTTCGCGTCATGCGGGCGCAACGGCGCTGGCGATCATGATCACCGTCCATGCTTTTTTCACCTTCATCCCTCGCGACGAGAAAATCCTGCCCATCAGCATGTGGCCGGTCCAGGTTCACATCGCCGCGCAAGCCATGCGCGCAGAAAATCTGCACGCCGCCTTTTGCCCCTATTACGATTTCGCATATCCCTTGCTGTTCGCCCTGGGACCGGGCTACGACATCGCGCCGAGAAGGCATCATGACCGTTTCCCTGAACTCACACAGAAGCTGCAATCGCACAAGGATTTCGCGATTTTCCTGCGACCCTATGCCACGCAAAGTTATCCACGCGACGCAATGCTCACTTACGACGAAAAAAAATTGGGCGAATGGAACATGCTCTATAACTTCCGGTATGACGGCCGTCCGATCACTTTCGCACAGTTGCATGAGTTCATGCCGGGTCTGCCATAATTCGAGCAAAACGCAGCCAGCCAAATACTAAAATAAAGCATTGCATGCTATAGAGCGACCGGCAGCAAAGACGGCTAGGCACTGACGTTGCGCGTCCTCGATCCATTCCATCAGGTTCGCATACGGCCAGCGCCAGATGGAAAAATCGGCCCGGCAGCCGGAATGGATGCGGCCCTTATCCGGAAAATTCAGCGCCGCCGCAGGACTTTCCGTGATCATCGCCAGCAATTCTTCCGAGCTCAGATCAGGATGCAGCTCATGCGTCAGTTGCAGCTCGCGCGTCAGATCGAGCGATTCATTGCTGGCCAGGCTGTCCGTGCCGATGCAGACATTGACGCCGGCCTGACGATAGGCCGTCATCGGCCAGGGCGCGCGATTGAAGTAACGATGCGTGCCCGGACAAAACACGACGGAAAGGCCGTTGCGCCCCAGCAGTACCGCATCACCGGGCTCCGGGCAATTGGCGTGAACAATCAGCGGTTTGAAATCGAGCAATCCGTGCGCGTCCAGATGCTGCAACGGACTACAGCCTGGAACGGACCAATCCGAAGGCAATGAGGCGAAACGCCGCTTCAGTTCATAAAACGGTCCGCCGCCCTTGAGGAAGAATTCATTCTCTTCCAGCGTTTCTGAAACATGGATCGAAAGCGGCCAGCGATACTCGAGCGCTCGCTCAGCCGCAGAACGAAAAAGATCGACGTGGATGCTGTATGGCGCATGCGGCGCGAAACCGGCCTTATTAAGCGGATAGCCGCGCATCCGCCGCGCCAGAGCCTCTTCCGCCATCTGCGCCGGCCAATCCTCCGGACGCGATTCGATCAATTCGAACAGATAATACGCATCCAAACCGGATTGCAGCAACGCCTCCTGCGTAATGTCGAGCGACAGGTTGTCCACCAGCGTCGTCGTGCCGCTACGTATGATCTGCTCAATCGCGCCGGGCAGGGCAGCTCTCAGCGTTTCCTCGCTCAATTCGCTTTTCAGCCGGACAATCTGAAACAGCCAATCGGTGAATGCGGCAGGTTGCAGCAGGCCGTGCATGGCGGAATATTCCAGATGACAATGCGCGTTAATGAAGCCCGGCAGGATGGCGCAATCCGGCCACTCCTGCAGGTTCTCGCACCCTTCGAACACGCCGCGCGGACGCACGTCCGTGATCACGCCATCCCGCGCTTCCACGACGCCGTTCTCCAGCCATTCGCCGCCGGGCAACAGCACACGGCGCGCCGTGAATCGAGCCGTCGCACTCATCCGCCCAGCGTCCTCAGCGCAGCGCGGCCATTGTCGTAGTAGTCGATCACTGTCATCGTGCAGTTGTCATTAAAGATGCTGAAAGTGTTGCGGAGATCAAGCCCCAATGCGTTGGCGGCGATCACGCGGATCGTGCCCATATGCGCGGCGAGAACGACGGTTTGTCCGCGATGAGCGATGAGGAATTCGTCAAGACCGCGCAGCGTGCGCGACGAGACCTGATCGTAAGTCTCGCCGCCTGGAATGATGGGCGCCAGCGGATTCTTTTGATATTCCGTTAATTCATGCGGCCAGCGCTCCTCAATCTGCTCCCAGGTCAGCCCCTGCCACTCGCCGAAATTCCGCTCGCGGAAACAGGCGCGCTCATGCACAGTCAGGCCGCGTTCCTGCGCAATCAAATCCGCCAGATACCGCGCGCGCTGCAAATCGCTGGAGGCGACCGCGGCAAGCTCCATGCCGCGCAGTTTCTCCGCCGCCGCGTGCGACTGCTCCACCCCGCGTTCGGAAAGCGGCGCGTCAAACTGGCCATACAGGCCCGGCGCGCGCTCGACATTCACCTCGCCATGACGCAGCACGATCAGCCGCGTGCGCTGTCCCGCCCCGCGCAAATTAGCGCCGAAAATACGGCCATGTATCAAGCTGCCGTTGGATTCCATGTCTACATATCATCCCTACAAATGCATTCTTTTGTCTGTAATAAAATCGAATATCCTTAACGCAAAATCTACAGTGATCCAAATATGATAAAACATTGGATGAAATAGATCTACATTGAATGAGCACTATAATCGAACAGAGAAGGCTGCAAAACGGCATCCTCTTGCTTGATTGATTCAGAGTCAGGCGGGAAGTTCATTATTAGGGCCTCCAGCATAGAATTCCGATTATCCTCTTTGGCCCCCACGTGATAAAAATGTTCTTTAGTAACAATATTGAATTGCGACCAGAGTGAAACCAAGTATTCGTTTTTCCTATATCTGTTACTGTGCCATGTTGACATGATAAACCGCGCCTTAGTTTCTGAAAGACAACGATATAAACGCCCTTCATCAACAACGTCCCAAGAATTAAAATAGTCAACATGCCTTCCAAGATATGGTGGATCACAGTATATGAAATCAGTCTCGGAAGCGCAGGCTATCGTTTCTTCAAAATCTTGGTTCTTGAATGTCCAATTGTGAAATTGCAATAGTTCTGAAAAATGAGCGATTTGATTGACAATTTTTGTTATATAGGCGCCGGCAAATCTATTTGGTTTTCTGCAAAATGGAACATTGAATCCGCCCTTTTTGTTGAAACGAATCATACCATTGAAACAGCTCCGGGAGAGGAATAAAAAATCAAGTGGATTGCCCTTATGATTGAAACGGTCTCGCACAGCATAATAATGCGCTTCGCCTTTTTCCCGAAGAAGCCGGCCTTCATGTTCCAGAAAGGCTCTTGCGGATTCAGCCGTGATGGTTTGAGTCTTTAATGCGTCATAAAACGCGATGATATGGGGATTAAGGTCGGCAAAAAGTGCTTCTGAAGGACGGGCATTCATCCCAACAACGCCAGAGCCCATAAAGGGTTCAATCCAAAGTCCACTTTGTGGAATGGATACATTTGCCAGAATCAAAGGTACAATTTTAGTCTTGATGCCTTGGCACTTAATCGGGGGAACAAGAATTCTAGCCATCTTGATTCTCCCTTTCGTTTCTATTTGTGCGGACGCATGGATTTGTACGGCTAACGCCTGGAAAACGCCTTTGACTCAGAGTGCCGTTGGATCGCATGTCAGTGCCTATTCATCGCTTTCGGCGGCTTGACGAAGAGCCAAAAACGCTTCTTTGAGAGTTTGACTCACGGCTGAATCAGACTCATTCAGGACAAGAGCCTGGTAAGCGTCCAAATAGTCAGTCCGGATGCGGTGAAACAGGTGCAGGAAATGCCTTAAAAACCCGATGCAATCAAGAATGGCGATTTCGGTTCCGCCGGTTTCGTCGTAAAACTTGTTCGCGTGTTCCACAACGTCAGGATCAATGGTATCGGTAGTCACGAAAAGATAATTGTTGATGCGCTTCGGTGCTCGGGCGATTTTCGTTACAGCGCAATCGATGTCATCAATGGTGACTCGCTTCATCTTCATTTCATACGCGGTAATGACAGCATCGTCTCCGACCAGACAGATTTCAACATCCCCAATGGAACCTGTTTGTAGATCAGCTGCGTTATGGGAGTTCAAGGGGAGAAGACTTTCGGCCAAGCGGTCTCCTGCTGCTTGATAAGCGGCAGCCACTATAAGTACGGGAAGCCGACTTGCATTCTTACATGCAAGATGCTGCTTGATGAGTTCTACGATTGCCTCTGACGACAGAGGCAAAGCGCCTTCGGCGTGTTTGAGAGATTCCAGCAAGGAAGCCATGCGTTTAAGCTTTTCGTCCCGCATCTGAAGAAGAACGCGAACGGACTCCACAAATACAGTTTCAGCCATAATCCGTTTTTCAGCAACGTCCTCCAACAAGAGCAAGGTCTTCTTGTAGAGATCACGCGGCCGTCCGACCAAATCGCGAGCCGACGTAAGGGCTTGATCGATATTCCGAAGCGTGGGCGTCAAGAAGGCCGTTGTTGGATTGCAGGGCAACCGATGTCTATTGATAAAATGCGTGATATATTGCTCGTCGTAGGTTCTACCCGAAAAACTTTCCTCACCACCGATTTCGGTGTATGGCTTTCGTGGGTCGACTTCCGGTCTGTGAATCTTTCCGAGCAGGCAGGACATCAGCAATCGCACCCCGGCACGATTGCTCAAACAGCGGCAAACATAATCGACACGCTCTCGAATATCGTCGTCTTCAATCACAGTCTGTTCCAGCGTCGCCGCTGCGCACTGATAAATGTTTTCCAGAATCTGGTCAGGCGTTGGCTGCGTCATAGATCGAAAAGACTCCCTTGATCCTTCACATTGCATGGGTCGTAATTCGTCCAAAGCACTTCCTGCCGTGTGCCCTTCGTTGAATGAATCGTTCTATCGGCGCCCGTTGTCTTGAACCATCGCTTCTTGGGAAATAGTTTTTCCATCAAAGGATGATCGTATCCAGACACCGCCACCTTGCCTTTGCATTCATTCAACGTTTGAGCCAGTTTCTTGTGTTCCGGCTCGTCCATTTCAAATCCATACGCGCTGGAATCACCTCTGGTCGCGTGGAGATATGGCGGGTCGCAATAGAACAATGTTTCAGGGCTGTCATAGAGGCGGATAACTTCAATCGCAGGTCGATTTTCGATCTGTACACGGATCAGTCGTTGAGCAATCTCATCGAGGGCATCCACCCCGCCAAGCCATCTTGATACAACGCCCGACATCCCAGCCCGGCTTGTGTTCTTGCAATTGGCCCACCGCCCAAGTGATGCGGTTTGCGCAAGCCCCGTGCGTGTCTGGCGGGCTTTTATGTAGAAGCGCCTCGCCCTCTCGATCTCTGTGATTCCTTCTGTCTCGCCGTATATCGCCGTATAATATTCCTCGCGAGAGAACGGCGTCAGCGAGATTGAACGGATCAATTCCTCATGGTGCTCCCGAAGGACGCGAAAGAAATTGACTGCCTCCCCATCAATATCGTTGTAAGTCTCAACTGGGGATGGATCGCGATTTAGTAACACAGCCGCCGACCCTGCGAAAGGCTCGCAGTAGTGATGACAGGCAGGAAGTAATGGAAGCAGCCATTCCAGATGCGAAAATTTCCCGCCGTACCAGCCGAATACGATAAGCCGGTTGCGCCGACGGGGAATGTACGCTCCGTTTGCCCGTTCTGATCCTGCACCGTCATCAAGGTAAATCGGCGAAACGCCTTTACCGTTCTTCATCAATCCATCCTTTTCTTTTTGTCCATCCTTCACGATTGCCGTCTTTCAAGTGCCATCCGCGTCTAAATGAATGCGTAGAGAGATGTGTGCCAGCCTCATGTCACGGCGCAATTCTTAAAATGCTCAATCGTCCGGCGCAGGCCTTCCTTGATCGGGACTTGCGGCTCCCAACCGAGCACCCGGCGCGCCTTGGCCGTGTCCGGACGCCGCGTCTTCGGATCGTCCTGCGGCAATTCCTTGTAGATGATCTCCGACTGCGAGCCCGTGAGTTCGATGATCAGTTTGGCGAAATCCAGAATCGTGTATTCGAATTCCGTGCCGATGTTCGTCGGCATCACCTCGTCGCTCATCAGCAAGCGATAGATGCCGTCGATCAGGTCGCTGCAATAGCAAAAACTGCGCGTCTGCGAGCCGTCGCCGAACACGGTGAGCGGCCGGCCTTTGAGCGCCTGATCCACGAACGCCGGCACCACGCGGCCGTCGTCCAGCCGCATGCGCGGACCGTAGGTGTTGAAAATCCGCACGATGCGCGTTTCCACGCCATGATGGCGATGATACGCCATCGTGATCGCCTCGGCGAAGCGCTTCGCCTCGTCATAACAGCCGCGCGGTCCGACTGGATTCACGTTCCCCCAGTACTCCTCCGGCTGCGGATGCACCTGTGGATCGCCATACACTTCCGACGTGGACGCCAGCAGCAGCCGCGCGCCCTTGGACATCGCCAGCCCCAGCGCATTGTGCGTGCCAAGCGAGCCGACCTTGAGCGTCGGGATTGGGATTTTCAAATAATCGATCGGGCTGGCGGGCGACGCGAAATGCATGATGTAATCCAGCGGCCCTTCCAATTCGATGTGCTTCGAAACGTCATGCAGCACGAATTCAAAGTCATCACGCTCGAGCAAGTGCTCGATGTTTTTCTTGTTGCCGGTGATCAGATTGTCCATGCAGACCACTTCATGGCCTTCGGCCAGGAAGCGCTCGCAAAGGTGCGATCCGAGAAATCCGGCGCCGCCGGTGATCAGTGTCCTGGGCATGAGCCGCCGCCTTCTATATTATAATGTGATACTGTTCATGCGGAGCGTAGCCGCGCGAAGACGCGCCTTCAACAATTAATTGCTCCGATGGATTCAATAAAAAGGAATTCAGAGCAGCTCAGCAACGCCCGCATGCAAGGTCAACTGTTTTTTCCGCTCCCCTTTGCCTGACGCACATCGCACTTTTATTCTTGGCAAGCGCTGATGCGCGTACTACTACTCGTATGCGCGCTTGAAAATCTCAACATCCGGCGGATAAGGATGTCTTAATGCCATCGAATTCAGTTTTCATGCCCGATTCCCGGCGGCGCTTTCTGGCCTCGTTTCACTGGCTGTTTCTCGCCGCGTGCGTCTTGTTTGCCGCCGAAACATGCCTCTGGCCGCCGGAAACGCATCCCCGGTTGGATTGGATCACGACGCTGGGCATGCGCACGGCGCTGCTGGCCTGTGTGCTGCTGCTGGCGGAATTCCCCGTGCGCTCGCGCGGAGCGCTCATCGTCATGGGCGCATACGCCCTGCTGACGGCATGGCTGGCATGGTCGGCCCGGCGTTCGCCCATGGCGTTCGACGGCATGCGGCAACTGGGCATGTGGCTGGAAGGCGGCGTCTATCTCTGCGTGGGATTGGCGCTGCCTCGTCCGATAACACGATGGATCGAAGACTATCAGAGAACGCACAAAAAAAAGAAGCATCATGCGCGAGAGGACGCCGGGACCAATCTCTTCGGGCTGCCGGATGTGTCGCTGCAGGGCATGGCGTTGGGGATCGTCGCGCTGCTCAGTCTGCTCGGACTTGCGCTGGCGCTGGACGGCTGGTGGCAGGCGTTCGTCAAATTCAACCGGATGTACCAGGACGCCATGCAGATGGTCCGGGAACAGGGCCGCAGCTATGAGTTGGACGCGATCATTTTCGCGTTATCCGAAAAGCGCGCCACCGGACCGTTCGGCAACCCCAACGTGTATTGCGCCCAGCTGGCCGCGTTGCTCCCCTGCGCCTTCGCCTTGCTGGCGTTGAGCCGCACGGCGGCATGGCGATTGATCGCCGCCCTGACGATTACGGCGACTTTTTACGCCGGGGCGCTGAGCGGATCGCGCGGCGGCATGCTCTGCCTGCTGCTGGCTCTGGCGCTGGGGCTGCTGATCATGGGCCGCAAGGCGATTCTGATATATAAATGGCATTGGCTGGGCGCCATCGGCGCGGCATTGCTGCTGGCGATCTTCGCGCGGCCGCAGAAACTGGAGCCGATGCCGGAATACGGCATGGAGGCGCCCGAGACGGCGCTTGATGTCGCGGCTGAAACGGAGACGGCCATGGCCGTTGATCAACCGCCGCAAAAAACAGGCGGACTGCTCAGCCGTTTGAAGGACGTGGCGACAGTGCGCGAACGGCTGCTATATTGGCAATCGACGCTGGGCATGATCCGCGAGGCGCCGCTGGACGGACACGGCCTCGGCTCCTTCGTGCTGCTCTATCAGCGTTTCAAGGAGCCTGAAGCCCGCGAGGTGCGCGACGCGCATAACATCCTGCTGCAATACTGGGCTGAAGCCGGTTTGATCGGCGTGTTGTTGCTGGTCGGTTGGATCGCGGCCATGGCGATCACTGGCCTGCGCGCGTTGTATACGGCAAGTCTCGAGGCAAAAATCGCCGGGGGCGCCTGCCTGGCCGCCGGAGCCATTTTCCTTTTCGATGCGATGTTCGACATCTCGTACCTGGTGATTTTCCGGCAATTCTTCTATCTCGTCTGCCTGCTCTCCGGCGCCGCGATCGCGCTCGGTGAAAGCGGAAAATCAACGCCGCTGGCAACGCCGGAGGCCGCCCCAACGCCCTGGCCCAAGCGCCCCATCGTGCTGGCAAACATCGCGGCGTTGGCCGTCTTGACGCTGCTGTGGTGGCCAATCACAGCGAAACCGGCGCGCGCCGCCGACCACATCGAGTGGGCTGGATACCTGCGCGACGCGGGAAAATACGACGAAGCCGTTCGTGAATACCGGCGGGCGATGATGCTGACTCCCGGAGACGTTGAGATCTACCGCGACCTGGCGACGCTGCAAGCAGCGATCGGCGCGCCGAAATACGCCCTGGAACACATCGAACAGGCGCTGGGACTGGCGCCGGAACTGGCGCCGCTCTGGCGCGACAAGGCGAGATATGAACAACGCCTGAGCCTCTGGAATGACGCTGAAACCTCCATCCAGCGCGCCATCGAACTCTACCCTCTGCGCGCGGAATACCTGCAACAACTGGCCGAAATCTATGCGGCGCAGAAAAAATGGCCGTTGGCGCTTGCGGCGCAGCGCGAGGCCGTGGAAAAAGCCTGGCCCGAAGTCAAACCGCGCTTCCTGGAGCAGTTGCACACGCTCCTGCTCGAATCGGGCGACAAGCCAGGCGCCATCGAAGCTCTTCAACAAGCCTATGCCCTGGCCCAGGATCAATACAAGCCGCGCTACGCCCGGCTGCTGAACCAACTGCAAATGGAATAAACCGCCCAATGCGAAAAAAATGCCGAAAAAAACATCTTTTCATCTTGACATATCATAATATTATGATATTTAGATGCTTCATGATGAGCAAAAAACAGAAAAACAACGCCGGGATACCGATGGACGTTTACGAGCGCGCGGCGCCGGTGCTGCGGATGATCAGCCATCCGCACCGCCTGAAAATCGTCGAGCTGCTCGAACAGGAAAAACTCACCGTCGGCGAGTTGGCCGAGCGCATCGGACTGGCGCCGCATGCGTGCAGCCAACATCTGCGCATGATGCAGGCGCATAAGATCCTGTCCAGCCGCCGCGAAGGCAAGACGGTGTATTACGAGGTGATCAGCCCGCACGCGCTCGACCTGATCTGTTGCATCCGCACCCACGGAGCATGCTCGGACTGATCAACGCTGAAGGGAAAACAAGCGCCGGGCGCCGGTTTAGCTTGAACTTTTATGGCGTTCATCCACCATAGAGCGTAACCATAGCGATTTCGAATAAGGCGAAAAAGAGGCCGATATGGATTCCAACATGACGTCAAACGCAAATCCGGAGCCTGAAGCGGCGCCGCATAAAACACATTTGTTGCAGCGCATCGTGGAGGTGTTCCTGCAGGGAAATCTATCCGTGATGCTGATCGCGATCTCCCTCTTGCTGGGCGCGGCTGCGCTGTACATCACGCCGCGCGAGGAGGAGCCGCAGATCGTCGTTCCGCTGGCCGACGTGTATATCCATGCGCCGGGCCTGTCCGCGGAGCAGGTGGAGCGGCAAATCTCCACGCGGCTGGAGAAACTGCTCTATCAGATCGACGGCGTCGAATATGTCTATTCGATGTCGCGCGCGGGATCGGCCATCGTCACGGTTCGTTTTTACGTCGGCGAGAACCGCGAGGATTCACTCGTCAAAATCTACAACAAGCTGCAAGCCAACATCGACGACGTGCCGGCCGATGTGACGGGCTGGGTGGTCAAGCCGATCGAGATCGACGACGTGCCCATCGTCAACATCACGCTGTGGAGCGAGGACGAAAAGAAGTACGACGACTATGCGCTGCGGCGGCTGGCCGAAGAACTCGAAATCGAGCTTCAGGCGGTGAAGAACACCAATCGCACGGAGGTGATCGGCGGACGGCCGCGGGAGGTGCGCGTGCTGTTGAATCCCGAACAGCTGGCCGCGCGGCAGACCACGCCGCTCGAAGTGGCCTGGGCCTTGGGCGTCTCCAACGTGCGCATGCCCGCCGGGCAGTTCGACCAGCACAATCAATCCTTCCTGGTGGATGCCGGAACGTATATCGGCGGAGTGAACGCGCTGGAGGATTTGGTGATCGCCGTAGTGGACGGCGCGCCGGTTTATCTGAAGGACATGGCGGAGATCATCGACGGACCGGCCGAACAAACAAGTTACACCTGGCTCGGATTCGGTCCAGGCGTGGAGACCAAGCAGTATCGCAAGCACGCGGGCGAGGAGATGCTGCCGCCGCCGGAAATCATCGCGCAGCCGGGATTCTTTCCCGCAGTCAACATCGCCGTGGCCAAGAAGAAAGGCTGCAACGCCGTATGGGTGGCCGAAGCGGTGAAAGAAAAAATGGATGATCTCGCGGCCACGCATTTGCCCGACGGCGTGCATGCGCGCATCACGCGCAACTACGGCGAGACGGCCAACGACAAGGTCAACGAACTCGTCGAAGGGCTTGCCGTCGCGATCCTGATCGTCATCGGGCTGATCGCGCTGTCGCTCGGTTGGCGCGAAGGCTTGATCGTCGCCGTCGCCGTGCCGATCACCTTCTCGCTGACGTTGATGATCAACTATCTGCTTGGATACACGATTAACCGCGTCACGCTCTTCGCGTTGATTCTTGCGCTGGGGCTGGTTGTGGACGATCCGATCGTCGATGTGGAGAACATCTTCCGCCATTTCAAAATGCGCAAGGAGCCGCCGCATAAAGCAGTAATCACGGCAGTGAATGAAGTGCGGCCGCCAATCATCCTCGCCACGCTCGCGGTGATTGTCTCGTTCATCCCGCTGTTCTTTATCACCGGCATGATGGGGCCGTACATGGCGCCGATGGCGCTCAATGTGCCGCTCTCGATGCTGATGAGCCTGGTCGTCGCGTTCACCATCACGCCCTGGATGAGCTATCACGTGCTGAAAGGCGAATACAACAAAGCGCAGGAAGCGGAATACGCGCTGGAGGAAACTTTGACCTGGCGCATCTATTGCAAAGTCGTGGGGCCATTCCTCCAGTCGCGCAAACTGGCGTTCGGGCTGCTGGCGGCGATGGCCGGCCTGATGGGATTCGCGATGTTCCTTGGCGCGAATCGCTCCGTACCGCTGAAGATGCTGCCGTTCGACAACAAGAACGAATTCCAGATCGTGATCGACATGCCAGAGGGAACCACGCTGGAGAGCACGGACGCCGCGGCGCGAGAGCTGGCTAATTACTTGCGCACCGTGCCGGAGGTCGCCGATTTCACGCTGTACTCCGGACTGGCCTCGCCGATGGATTTCAACGGCATGGTGCGGCATTACTACATGCGCCAGGGCGAGAACGTGGCCGACATCCGCGTGAACCTGATCAACAAGGACGACCGCGCGCAGCAATCGCATGCGATGTTGCTGCGCATTCGCAACGATCTCGAAGCCATCGCCACGAAGCACGACGCGAACATTAAACTGGTCGAATCGCCGCCCGGACCACCGGTGATCTCCACGATCACCGCGGAAGTTTACGGCGCGCCGAACCAGCCTTACGAGCAGTTGCAGGACGCGGCGTACATCGTGGCCGAACGCCTGCGCCGCGAAGGCATGGTGGTTGATGTGGACACTACGGTCGAAGCGGATCAGACGCGCTGGATTTTCGACGTGGACAAGGAAAAGGCCGCGCTCAGCGGCGTCTCGACGGAAGACGTCGCGCAGACCTTGCGCCTGGCGCTCGATGGCATGCCCGCCGCGCGCATGCAGATCGCCAGCGAAGTGAATCCATTGCAAATCCGCCTGCGCATTTCGCGCGACCAGCGCTCATCGATCGAGCAGTTGCGCACGCTTTACATCAAAGGCCGCCAAGGCATCGCGCAAATCCGCGAATCCAGCGGACTGCGCGCCGCGCCCGTGCCGCTGGTGCAACTCGGCGAACTCGGCTCGTTCCGCGAAGAGACGCAGGACAAGACGATCTATCACAAAAATCTTGAGCGCGTGGCGTACGTCTTCGCCGATACAGCCGGACGCGCTCCGGCCGAGGCGATTATCGACATGATCGCCGACTTTGAAGGAACGCAAGCGAAAAGCGGCGCGCCGTACATTGCGGACGCCCAAGCGTCGCCGGTCGAAGGCCGCACGTACTTCAGCAACGGCGCGGGAATCAAATGGCAGGCGCCCCAAGGCACACGCGTCGTGTGGAATGGCGAGGGCGAATGGAAGATCACGCTCGACGTGTTCCGCGATCTTGGACTGGCCTTTGCCGCAGCCTGCCTCGGCATCTACATCCTGCTGGTCTATCAAACCGGCTCGTACCTGATGCCGCTGATCCTGATGATCTCGATCCCGCTCACGATCATCGGCATTATGCCCGGCTTCTGGCTGCTCAATCACTTCGGCGACCGGCTCGTGGGCGGCTTTCCGAATCCGACGTTTTTCACCGCCACCGGCATGATCGGCATGATCGCGCTCGCCGGCATCGCCGTGCGCAACGCCATCCTACTGATCGAGTTCGTGCATGAAGCGCTGCGCAAGGGCGTGCCGTTCCGTGACGCCCTGCTGCAATCCGGTGCGATCCGCTTCCGGCCGATCTTCCTCACGGCCGGCACGGCCATGCTGGCCGCGATCCCGATCACGCTCGATCCGATTTTCAGCGGATTGGCCTGGGCCTTGATTTTTGGCCTTACCGTCTCGACGGTGTTCACGCTGGCAGTGATACCCGTCACGTACGACCTGGTCTATCGCAACAAACCCGGCCACGGCCTACCGCCAGAGCCGATAGAGGAGTAAGGCTGTCGTATTCCGGCTATGCAGGAGGAATTTGGTAAAATCATAAATTCGAATTTCTAAATCCGAAACAAATTCGAAATACAACATTCGAATGATAGAAACAATACGGCGGCATGGCCGCCTGAATCGCAAGGCGACGGCGGCATGGCCGCCTGAATCGCAAGGCGCAGGCATGGCCTGCGCACTCCATATACCAACGGAGCATCACATCATGAAGAAAATCAAAAAGAGCGCAATTATCGTTATCGGCGTCGTCGTCCTGACGCTTATCGTGATGCAAATGTCCGGCTTCTTCCGCGACAAGGTTCAGCCGGATGTCGCCGATCATCAGCCGCGCCTCGCGCCCAAGGACGCCCAATTCGCCGTGGCGCAAAGCCTGACGCAACCCGTGTTCGAAGAAGCCTCCGGCACAGTGCAAGCCGCGTCGCGCACCATGATCAGCGCGCGTATCATGGCCGCGATCCGCGAAGTGCACGTGCGCGCCGGAGACTATGTCTCCGAAGGCGACGTGCTCGTCACGCTCGACGACCGCCAGTTGCAATCCCAGGCCGCCCAGGCAGGCGAAGGCCTCAACAGCGCCCAGGCGCAACTGGACAACGCCAAACAGAATTTCGACCGGCAGCAGAATCTGTTTAAGGAAGGCGTCACCACCAAACGCGACTTCGACGCCGCCGAGGCCGCATTCCGCGTGGCCGAAGCCAACGTCCAGCGCGCGAAACAGACCGTTGAGGAGATGCAAGTCGCCCTGACCTACACCCAGATCAAAGCGCCGGTCTCCGGACGCGTGGTCGAGCGGCTCGCGGAACCCGGCGACACTGCCTCGCCCGGCTCGCCGCTCTTGCAGCTTTACGATCCCAACGCGCTGCAACTCGAAGCGCCGGTGCGCGAAAGCCTTGCCATGAGTTTGTCCGTCGGCGACGAACTAAAGGTCCGCATCGACGCGCTACAACTCGAACTCGCCGGCAAAGTCAGCGAGATCGTGCCGCAAGCCGAAGTCGGCTCGCGCGTATTCCGCGTCAAGGTCGCTCTGCCCGCGCAGAAGAAACTCTACACCGGCATGTACGGCCGCCTGGCGATCCCCGTGGGCGAGCGTGATATGATCATCCTTGCTCCCGAAGCCGTGCATACCATCGGCCAGAACAGTTTCGTGGAAGTGGCGAATGATAAAAACGAACTCGAACGCCGCCTGATCACCCTTGGCGCCGTCGCGCCCAACGGCCAGATCGAAATCCTCAGCGGTCTGAATCCCGATGAACGGATTATGGTGGAATAATTTTTTACAGACACAATAAAATGAAATGCGCCCCGAGAAAACTCAGGGCGCATCTCAATCAACCGACCGTACTGTTTCAAATCAATCAGGAACTTCAGGCAATGCCAATTGCCGTTTACCGGGCGTAATCGACATGGATTTCATGATTGCCATACGCCCCATAAAATCCATCAACCACAATGTAATATACGCCTGGATTCAGATAAACATCATTGAATGATGAACAGTAAGTGGGATTGCTTTCGAAAAAATGACCGTAGCCCGTTGTCGCGCCCGATTCATCGAAGATCTCAACATAGACATTGTAGTTGAGCACAGAATTGCAGAGGTTGATGTCGATGATCGCGAAATCAGTCAGGACGAGTTTATAAGCAACGTCCGCGCCGTCCGGCATGTCGCCGTTGACATCCCAATCGTTGCCATAGCCATAACTGTTGCACGAATGCTGGTAGGGCAAAGCATCGATGACAAATTCCGTGAAATCGTCATCACTGCTGCGGGCGCGTGACATATATTCGTCCAGGATCTGCTCTTCGCGGAGAGCGTCGGCAAAGATTTTCACTTCGTCAATCATGCCGGCGAACGTGTCGATCCCGCCCAGTGTGCCGATGCCCATCTGCGTGCCTGTCCACGGCGGACTAATAACATGGTTATCATTATCCAGAAATCTATTGCTGGTTTTGATTAGCTTGCCGTTGTAGAATAATTTCCAGTAGCCGAGATACGACCATTCAGCGGCTACATACGACCATTGATTCAGAGGAATCACTTCGTTGCTGGTGACTCCGCAGACAACCGAATCAGCGGTATGATACACGTTGAGCCTCCCATCAGCCATCAATTGCAAATTAAAATCGCAATCGGGATTGCTTTTGGAAATGATCGTGTCGCCGTTCTTATAACTCGTTGGATATATCCAGGCCGAGATGTAAAAGCGACGAAAATTTTTGAAATGGTCCGTATTGCTGATGCGAATTTGGTCGTCGACGCCATCCAGCAAGATGGCCTGGCCGAAACCGGATTGAACCGGCGTGTAACTGGCGCCATTGTGAAGCGTGCCATGATTATCATAAATACTCTGATCCTCCGTTGTGCCGTTCATCGACCACATGCCCATTAATTGAGCCGGAGGAAAACCGCGCCATGAATTGATGATTTCTCCAACGTAAATGCAGGCCATCTGCTCCGGAGTCATCAGCGAACCGAAGAATTGCACTTCGTCGATCTTGCCGTGGAAACCGTAGCTCCAGTTCATCGTGCCGATCCCCATGCGCGAGCCGCCCCATACAGGATGATGCCCCGCATGGCTGGTTTCCTTGACGAGCACCCCATTAATGTACAATTGCCAGGCCGTGCCGGTCCACACGGCGCCCACATGCGTCCATTTGTTCA
>JAFGJS010000083.1 GCA_016928995.1 Candidatus Sumerlaeota bacterium
TGCCTTGAAAAAACGGGGGGACGGCGGAATTGCATTCAGCAGAGATTGGGATGAGCAAAAGTAGAGTGTATTTTTAAATTGGCTCAAATGTTACAGCCTGCGAATAGTGCAAAGCCATGTAGTGAGATATGGCCCAAAGTCCTAAAAGATTTTTCAGGAATTTGTGCTAGACAATGCTCTACGAAGCCTAATACAAGTTTTTTTCAGTTTAACTGCGGAACGGCTTGCGATGCAGCAGCAACCGAAGTGAATAGCAGATTGGGTAAGTACGGTTGGGGGTGTTCTTGCTTTTCGTATAATGTATGGACTGATAAGCCTGGTGGATATGGAGTACATTATTTTATGGCATGCTCAGATCCAAATGGTAATTGGGAATATCACAATGTATCTCCTGGATTTTCTCCTCAGACACTTTATTCATGGTAGTGTAATAGATATAGGAGGAGAGATAATATGGAGCATATAATTAATATTCTTGGAGTTACATTAAAGTCTCATTAAAAGAACCTTACAATGGCTGATTTAGACGACATCGTCGAGATCATTGCAGGAGGAGTGGAAATGTCCGATCTTTTTCGAAGCACGAATGTGTATTATCCGACAGGGCCATCGCAGCCCATGAGCGAAGTTGGGCGGACGGAGCAGCCGGAACAACAGCGGAAAACCGATGCAATGGAACTTGGCATGCGGCTGGACCGGATCGCGCTGATCTGCCAAGCGATGTGGGAGTTGCTGCGCGAACACACGGGTATGTCGGACGAGGACGTGATGCAGAAAATGGCGGAAATCGACTTGCGCGACGGCAAAGAGGACGGCAAGATGCGCCACAAAGTCGTGACGTGTCCGAACTGTAAACGTCCGGCGAACACGCGCATGGCGCGCTGCTGGTTCTGCGGCCAGGAATTCAAGCGCGAGCATTTGTTTGAGTAATTGATGTTACACATATGCTTTTTTTTGACAGGATTAACAGGATCGACTGGATTGAGAAGAGAATAATTTCATTTGATTGAACGGACAAACATCATCCGATGAACAATGCCCATTGAAAAATTTGTTTAGGACGAACAAGAGTCAATATCTTGTTGATCCTGTTTATCCTGTCTAAATTGATGTTACTCCATAGTATCGATGAACTATAAGATCTGATCAATATTCTATTGAGGTGAACGGGATGGCGGAAAAGGAATTGCGGATTGGTTCGATCGGCGCGGGGAACATGGCGACGGCGTTGCTGGGCGGCATCGTGAAGGCCGGCATCGTTAAGGCGGATGACTGCCTGGCGTGCGACGTGCTGGATGCGGCGCGTGAAAAATTCACGCAAGCCACAAGCCTCGCGGCGACGGATCAAGCCGAACGCGTGATGCGGCAATGCGACATTATTCTGCTGGCGGTGAAGCCCTTCGTGATGCTCGAGGCGCTGGCGCAGCTCAAGCCGTTCGCGGAAGAGCGTCATCTGTTCATCTCGATTGCGGCGGGAATTCGCGCGAACAAAATCGAAGCGACCCTGGGCGGCGCCCCGCGCGTGATTCGCGTGATGCCGAACACCCCGGCGCTGCTGGCTTGCGGCGCGGCGGGAGTGAGCAAGGGCGCGAATGCGACGGACGCGGACATGGCGCTCGCATTGCAGCTGATGAATGCCGTGGGCGTGGCTATCGAAGTTCCAGAAGAAAACATCGACGCCGTGACAGGCGTCAGCGGCAGCGGCCCGGCGTACTTCTTTTACTTTGTTGAACAAACAATCAAAGCCGGCGTCGCGGCGGGTCTCGAGGAAAAAGACGCCGAGCTGCTGGCGAAGCAGACCATGCTGGGCGCGGCGCGGATGTTGATGGAGCGCCCGGAGACGCCGGAGGAATTGCGCCGCGCCGTGACTACGCCGAACGGCACGACCGCGGCGGCGCTCAAGGTTTTCGAAGACGCCGGATTGAACATAATTTTTGAAAACGCCGTGCAAGCTGCCACAAACCGCAGCCGCGAACTAGCCGACACATAGCAGTTCCCATTCAATCCTGGAATCATTAAGCGCAAGGGATTTCCGGGATGAAATAAAATCATTTCCGGAAATCCTCTCGCCATGGATTTTGACTGCCGGTATAGCTCATTCCGCATCATTGTATCCATTTTCAATGAGCGGCATCAATCAGCACCGCGACCGTCAGGGAGCGGCCCAACTGCCATTGCGGCAAGGGTTTGCTGGCCGCTCCCTGACGGTCGCGGTACTGAATCAGAACAATAGGAATTCTGCGAGCCAGTCAAAACACAAAAATGAATATCCTACACAATAAATAAAGTGTTTGACACTTTTCCGGAAATAGTAAAATTTACACGTGTAAACACGGCGATAAATGCAATTTATGGCAACTTTTTATTGTAAGAAGGGGATTTGAACTTTGAAACAAATGGGGCGTCAGCAATCGATTTATCGCTGCATGGTTCGATACGGATTCCTATTCATCTTGTCAGCGAATGCAGCATCTGCGCAGTGGCAGTCAACGGACATCGGCGAAGTTAAAGTGCCGGGATCGTTTCAACAGAATGACAACACATTCATCGTCAAGGGTTCTGGCCATAACATCTGGAACAAGGAAGATGAATTCCAATTTGTCTATCGGGAAGAAAACGGCGATATCTCAATCTCCGCGCGAATCGTTTCGCTGCAGAACACACACAAATGGGCCAAGGCCGGATTGATGCTTCGTGAATCACTGAATCCTGATGCTAAGTTCATCAATTGCAACCTTTCTCCACAAGGCGTCTGCTTTCATAAACGGACAGCCGTTCGAGCCAATGCTGAAAATGCATCCGAGTCAATTGTGATCGAAATGACTCCTCCTTGCTGGATTCAGTTGAGCCGCAGCGGCGACACCTTCACAGCGTATCATTCCCTGGATGGATCCCAGTGGATCAAAATCGACTCAGTCGATCTGGACATGGACGACAAACTCTACGCCGGCCTGATCGTTTGCAGTCACAATGACGACGTGATCTGCGAAGCGCAATTTGACAATGTCAGCCTGGCAAAGGACTGGAATGTTGAATATACCGGCAGTCAAAGACAACCGCCGCAAGAGCACGCCGAAGTCAAGCTGGATGCCGCGAATCAAAGCGCGATCAATGAGCCAAAAAGCGGCGCGCTGATTGCGCCAAATCCCTTCAGCTCATCCAAACGGCTCATGCTATTTTACCGGCCGGACGATCCCAAATGCGATGTTTTCACGCTGGAGCTTGAAAATGCGCGCATCTCCGATAAATTTCCGGAACTGAATATCGAGTGGATCGACGTCAAACAAAATCCAAAACTCATGAAACAACATGATATTCTCATTGTTCCGACAGCGATTGTCTGTATGAACGACGGATCGAATGAAAAGTTTGTCTGCTACGGCGCCAAGGGCGATGATTTCATCAAGTGGCTGTCCAAACATTTCATTCCCGCTGAAGAATAACGAACCATTATTTCAGTTCGACTGACCATATCCCCGGGATTTGCCGTTGGAGACATTCCTGCGATCAGCGGCGCCTTCAGGACATCAGCGCGATGGAGGTCAGGACTTCGGCGAATGAATCGACCTGGCGCTGCTGCTTGTTGGCGTAGGCGTCGACTTCGGTGCGGCGATCCACGTACACCACGCCAATCACCTGACGCTTGCTGTTGAAGATCGGCGAGCAAATCGCGGCCTTGATCTCCAGCATGAGAATGCTCTGCGCCTGCTCAAAACGCTCGTCGTCCATCAGCGAACTGGAAATGATCGTCTTGCCATCCTCCACCGTTTTCCGCACAATGCTCAGGCTCATCGGCCGGCTATGCTTGTCGCCGGTCCAATCCGCAATCGTCCCATAGCGCGAGCGCACGACCCATTTTTCGGTCCTGGGATCGATCATCATCACAAATCCGTTCTGTGAATGCGTCTCCTCGGCCAGATGCGCGATGGCGAGATCGAGGCGCTGATTGAACGGCAGGTCCATGGACAAAAAACGGTGATAGGTGTTGGTCCGCGAGAGTTGCCGGATCTCCTTGCGCAACTTGCGCATCTCCTGACGCAAGTTGTGCCATTCCTTCTCCGTCTCGTCCGATCCCTCGAACTGTTTGCCCAGCCCGACGACGGTCTCGTCGAGCCGATGGACGCTTTTCAGCAACGGCTGGCCGATCGGCTCCAGGCGCTTCACGCCGTCTGAGATGGTGCGGGCGAAATCCGAATCGATCTGCCGCGAGACGGAGCCGTCAATGAAACTCAGCAAGGACTTGCCGATGCGGATATCATCTTCGTTGCGCAGAACCTGCTGCTTGATTCTCTCGCCATTGACGAACGTGCCGTTGCTGCTGTTCAGATCCGTGAGAACGTATCGCCCTTCCTCCAAGGTGATGCGCGCATGCTGCTTGGAGGCGCCGCTGTCCTCGATCTTGATGTCGGCCATCGTTCCGCGCCCGAGGATGAAAGACTCCTGTCCTGTCAGCCAAACCGTGTAGGCCCAGTTGCTCCGTCCCTCTACGATCAAACGTCCATCCGCCATTCTCACGCGCTCCTTATCATGGATGATGAATCCATGGATTGAATTCAAAAAAAACGAGACTCCGTTTCCCTGGAGATTGCATTTTCAGCGCCGGACAAGACCGCCGCAAGGATAAAAACAAGCGTCCCAGCGACCGGCGTCATCCTTCCGCATCATCGCCGGGTTGACAACATCGCCCGTAAACGCGACGCCAGTGGCCTGAAACTTGCAGAGATGACGGTAAAAGCATCTTAGGCGGAAAAAATTTCCGTCTCCGGGAGCGTATGCCATGGGCATTAAAATCAATCAAAACGTTCAGAGCATGATCATCCGGCACAAGCTGAATAAGACGACCAACAGCTTGGACCAAGCTTATGAACGGCTGTCGTCCGGGTTGCGAGTGAATAAAGCCGTGGACGATCCTTCCGGCATTTCAACCTCGAAAAACATCGAGGCGCAGATTCGCGGCCTGCAGCAGAACCTGCAGGGCATCAACAACGGAATCAGCCTGGCCTCGATCGCGGAGTCGGCGATGGCGCAGATCACGGATTCGATCCAGCGCATCCGTGAATTGGCCGTGCAAGCGGCGAACGACACGTTGTCGAACTCGCAACGCGAACTGATTCAGGAGGAAGTGGATCAGATGCTGGATGAAATCCAGCGGATGGTCACCACGACGGATTTCAATGGGAAATTATTGCTCGATGGCTCGTTCACGGACGCTCGAATCATGACCGGCACGGCGTCGGGCGAGTTCATCGTCTGTTCGATCCGCGATCTGCATATCAACGTGCTGGGCGCCAAGGCCGACGTGCTGGGCGTCAACAGCGTAGACGCCGTTCCATTGGCCGACGGCGAACTGCTCATCAACGGCGATGCAATCGGGGCGTCGGCATCGGACGGCGTATCAAGCGCGCTTGCCGACAGCTCCGCCCTGGCCAAGGCGAATGCGATCAATGCGAGATCGGGACAGACGGGGGTGACGGCGACCGCTGAGCCGAACGTCGTCACGGGCGTCGCGGCTGTCGGTTCGGGGATGCTGGATGGAACGACAACAAGCCTGTCGATCAACGGCGTGAACGTTGGAGTAGCGGTGATTGACGACGGCGTGGGCCTGGTCAGCGCAATCAACAAGCAAAGCAACGTGACCGGCGTGACAGCCAGCCTCAACGAATTGAACCAGCTCGTGCTGACTGCCGAGGATGGCCGCAACATCCAGGTCGACACGACCGGCAGCATCGCGGATGAGCTCGGACTAGCAGCGGCTGACAGCGACCTGAATGAAGTCTATACCAGCACGGTGCGGCTCATCTCCACCGAACCGATCCAAGTCTCCGGCCTCTTGGATCGCATCGGATTCGACGCCGCGCAAGCGTTCACGGACGTGGATTTAAGCACGGCGATTTTCTCGATCGATGTGACGACAACCGAGGGCGCGAACGAGGCGCTGAACACGCTGGATCGCTCGGAAAGCGTGATGCTGAACACGCGCACGGAACTGGGAGCGATTCAAAACCGGCTGGAGAGCGCGTCCAACGCGCTGTCGCTTTCCGTCGAAAATCTGAATTCCACGAATTCGAAGATCGTCGACGCGGATTATGCGGAAGAGACGGCGAGAATGACGCAGAATCAAATCCTGCAGCAGGCGGGCATTGCGATCCTGGCGCAAGCCAACGCGCAACCGCAGCAGGCGCTGGATTTGCTCTTCAACAGTTAATATCGAATCGAATGCAAGGGATGCTCGCTCAATCGAGCAAATAGACTCTCGACAGGCAGGATGCGACATGTATCAGCAAAATGCGGCGAAATCGCTCAAAAATTACCATCAGACTCAGCTGCGCACGGCCGACCGGCGCGAGATCATCCTCTACATGTATGAAGGAACGATCATGCATCTCAATCGCTCCTTGAACGCGGTGAAACAAGACAACCTGCCGGAGCGTTCGGTCAATATTGGCCGGGCGATTGATATTATGATGGAGCTGACCTGCATCCTGGATTTCGAGAAGGGCGGCGAGATTGCGCAGAATCTTTGTTCGCTCTATTCCTTCAGCATCCAGGAATTGATGCAGGCCAACACGACCAAGGATCGCAAGCAGGCCTTAAAAGGCATCCGGCATTCGTTGTCAATCATGACCACCTTGCGCGACGCGTGGGATAAAATGATGCATCTGACGGATCCGGAAAAATTGACCGAAGAGGAAAAGCAAAACGCCGGTCAGCAGACCATCCGGAACTTTTACGGCTGAAACGCCGCCCTGCCATTTCCCAACTCCGGCTCATTCGAAGCAGGTTTAATGTTAAGGGAACATGAAAATAAGTGATTCTCGCACAGAGCACACGGAGCGCACAGGGATTCAATAATTTTGTTTACATGGTTTAAAAATCAGATCTTTGTGGTGAATTTTAAGATTGTCTTAAGTGCGAATCATGACACTGCGCGCGGTCTCGCGGCCCAGGTTTGTGAGACGCAGACGGTCGTGCTCGCGTTGAATGTAGCCCTTGCGCAAGGCATGGGACACAACTTGCCGGACGCGATCCTCTCCGAATTTAAAATGCTCGCGAAGGTGCCTCAGGCTGCTTTCCGCCTCCTGATCCGGCCGGCCCTCATGGTGGAAGAGGTGGACGGCGAGCATTTGCGCGGGAAACTCGAAGCGCTGCGCGCGACGCACGGCCCATTGCGCCAGCAGACCGCGATCCGGCGCCATCATCAGTGCATGCAGAAAAATCACCCCGCTCATCGTGGCGATGCTCCCGGCATAGGAAAAATCGAAGAAGAAGGCCAACGGAATGCCGGTCCACGCGGCCAGCAATCCAGCGGCGGCGCTGAGCAGCAGCATGCGCGAGAGCCGGTCAGTAAGCAGGTAAGCCGTGGCGGGCGGCGCGATCATCAGCGCGACGACCAGGATCGAACCGACGGCGTCGAACGCGCCGACGCAGGTCACGCTCACCATCGTCATCAGGCCGTAATGCACCAGCGCGGGCGAAAATCCAAGCGTGGCCGCGAGTCCAGCATCGAACGAGACGATTTTCAGTTCCTTATAAAACAGCGCGATCAGAATGACATTCAGCGCGAGAATTCCGCTCATGATGTAGAGCGCCTTGGGCCGCAGCGTGAGGCCAAAGAACTGCATTGAGTCCAGCGCGGAATACTCCAGCGAGCCGAGCAGCACGGCGTCGGCGTCGATATGCACATTTTTGAATTGGCGGCTGATGATGATCACGGCGATGGAAAAGAGAAACGGAAAGACCAGGCCGATTGCGGCGTCTTCCTTCAAGCGCCGCGTGGTGATGATCAGTTCCGTGAGCGCCACGGTGAGCAGCCCGGCGGCGGCCGCGCCGATGATCAGCAGCGGCGAACCAAGCGCGTCGCCCATGCCGATTTGGGTCATGACGACGAAGGCGATGACGATGCCGAACAGCACGGAATGGCTGATCGCGTCGCTCATCAGCGCCATCTTGCGCAGCACGAGAAACGTGCCCGGCAGCGCGCAAGCCACAGTGACCACGGACGCGATCAGAACGACATCCAGCAGCGCCCGCCACTCATCATATTGTATGTTTCTGAGCCAATCAATCATTCGCAATTACGCCTTTTTATGAATCCAAGTTCCGGATTTTTCGTAGTACCTGTTCGCGTTCCACGTCATATTGCGTTTTCGCGCTTTGGAATTTGCCTAAACGATTGGAGGTGGAAAAGGCGGAACTGACAACAGCAAGAATAACGAAAACAATCATACCTAAGGGAACAAGAGTGACGAGAAATGGAGCGTTCATGGATCGCATGCCGCCGAAAATCGTCAAGGCGACGATGCTAAAAATCGCTAAAAACACCACGCCTGCAATCACGCTAACGATTTTATTGGGCTTGCCGATGATCTCGTCGGGCATTTTGTAATCTTTGTCATCCTTGACCATATATTGCCGCTTTCCACTCTCCCATTCGCGGTCGAGCCGCTCCAGTTCGTGCTGGAGTTTGATGATCTCCAGATTCTCGTCGATTTTCTCCGTGCGCTGTTCGATTTTTTCCAGCACCTCGGTGTAGCTCGCCGATCCCTCGCGGTGTACGCTAAGCTTTGAATTGCAATAATTGCATGTCAGGAACCGGGTTGATTCCGGAACCTCCAACGTCGCCCCGCAGTTGTTGCATTGCATACTTTGCAGCTTCATTGACATCGCCTCGATTAAGTTCATTGCATCTTTCGCCCATTAGACAAGCAAAAGGGGTTATGGTTCCAGTCATCCTCTCGACGGCTGCATCAATTCCGCGGCGCGCGACACGCCCTCGGGCGTCAGCGCCCAGCGATGCGAATTCACCCGGACGGCCCAGCCTTGCCGGGCCAGCTGCTCCATGACGCTGTTCGCCGGAAGCCGGCCGAACGCGCCCAGCACGCGCACGTCATGGCCATGCTCGTGCAGCGGATCCTCAAGCCGCGCCAGGTTGACCAGCACGGTCTCCGCGCGCATGGACCGGCGATGGCGGTAGTCGCGCACCCAGGCCCACAGCAACCCGCGGTTCGGCGCGAACAGCAGCGACACCATCACGATGACGCTGACGTAGATCACAATCGTCGGTCCAGTGGGCAGGTCGTCCACCTGGCTGCTGTGAATCGCTCCGGCCACGCCGCTGAATGCGCCGAACGCCGCCGCGAGGAAAACCATCCGCCCCATCCGGTCGGTCCATTGCCGGGCGGAAGCCGCCGGGGCGATCAGCATCGCGCTCATCAGCACCACGCCTACGGTCTGAAGGCCGATGACGATGGAGAGCACGATCAGCGTGGTCAGCAGCACGTCCATCACGCGCACCGGGATGCCGCTGCAATGCGCGAAATCCGGATCGAACGAGAGCAGTTTGAACTGCTTCCAGAACAACGCGATGATGAGCAACGCAACGACGCCAATCGTCGCAATTTTCGTCACGTCCGAGGCGATCAGCGTGGACGCGCTGCCCCAGAGGAATTTATTCAAGCCCGCTTTGTTTCCGGAGGGCATGTTCTTGATCACCGTGAGCAGCACCGTGCCGAAGCCGAAGAAGACGGAAAGCACAATCCCTTGCGCGGAGTCCTGCTTGATGCGCGTACGACGCACGATCAGCATCACCAGCAGCGCGCCGATCCATCCGGCGAGTCCGCCGCCGGCCACAAGCAGCAGCAGCGGATCCTTGCTCAGCGTAAGCATGAAGACGAGGCAGATGCCGGGCAGCGCCGCGTGCGACATGGCGTCGCCCAACAGACTCTGCTTGCGCAGCAGCGCGAAAGACCCCAGCGCGCCCGCGATCAAACCCAGCGATCCCGCGCCCAGCGCCACGGTGCGCAGGGTGTAATCGAACAGCAGGTCATGTAATATTTGTCCGATGTTCATTGTGCGTCCGCCCGTAAACCTTTGTTCAAATAAGCCGAACGCCCACCGTAGGTCTTCTGTACGTTTTCCAGGCTCATCACTTCTTCGACCGGCCCGAGCGCCACTCCGCGCACGTTGAGCAGCAGCGCCCAGTCGAAATATTCCTTCAGCGTCTCCAGGTCGTGATGGACTACGATGACCGTCTTGCCCTGAGCGCGCAGTTCCTGCATGAGCTGGATGATCGCCCGTTCCGTCGCGGCGTCCACCCCGGCGAAAGGCTCGTCCATGAAGTACACCTCGGCGTCCTGAATCAAGGAGCGCGCGAGGAAAACACGCTGTTGCTGTCCGCCGGAAAGCTGGCTGATCTGGCGCCGGGCGAAATCCGCCATGCCGACCTTTTCCAGGCACTCGATCGCGCGATTCCGGTCCTCCGCGCCGGGGCGTTTGAACCAGCCCAGCCGGCCGTAGCGGCCCATGATCACGACATCGAGCGAGGTCGTGGGGAAATCCCAGTCCACGCTGCCGCGCTGGGGAACGTAACTCACCAAGTGCCGCTGTTCAGGATACGGCTTGCCGAGAATCAGCACGCGGCCCGCCGCCGGAGTCAGCAATCCGAGCACGGCCTTGATGAACGTCGATTTTCCCGCGCCGTTCGGTCCGACGATGGCGAGCATCTTGCCTGACGGGAGCTGCACGTCCACGTCCCAGAGCACCGGCCGCTCATGATAGGCCACGGTCAAGTCCGCGACGTCGAGCGCCAAATCAGGATTCGGCGCAGTTGGATGATCAGGTGGGTAAGTCATAATATTTCCACGAATGTAAATTAACGCAAAGCCGCAAAGGCGCTAAGATGCAAAGTATTTTAAAAAAAATTATAAATTGTTCACTACACGATGAATTCCATCTTTCACCAATTGTTCTCCGAAATTGATGACCATCCCTAATTTTAATTTCGATAGCCGTAAATAAGTTAGAACTTGCGTTTCAAATATGGATTTGTATTACGTTGTCGCCTTGCATTCCACAATGACTTTTCCCTGGATCAATAGGTCCAGACGCAATTGGGAATCTAATAGATTTCCTTTGTATTCAACGGGAATGACGACTTGACGCTCAACTTTCAATCCTCGCATTTGTAATTCAGTGAAGAGCGCCTCTTCATATACACTCTCTAACAATCCAGGACCACCCAGAGTACGGTGAACCTCAATTGCAGCATCAACAATAATTTTTACTTAACGCATCTTCATCTTTCATACTTCATTCTCTGCGTCTTTGCGTCTCTGCGCCTCTGCGTTGAATCGGTTCATTCCGTTTCAGGCGTTTTCAGGGCGTTGACGATGGTGTCGATGTTATGCTTGACCATGCCGATGTACGTCCCGCCTTCCGTGCCGGCCTCGCCGAGGGCGTCGGAAAAAAGCTCGCCGCCGACCTTGACCTCCCAGCCCAACGCCCGCACTGCTTCCGTCACGGCGCGGATATTGCGTTCGGGCACGGAAGATTCGATGAAAATCGCACGGATTTTATTTTCAGCGACGAACTTCGCCAAATCCTGCACGTCCTTCGTGCCTGCTTCAGCCTCGGTGCTGATGCCCTGCAAGCCCATGACCTTGAAGCCGTATGCGCGGCCGAAATAGCGAAAGGCGTCGTGCGCCGTGATCAGAATCCGCTGCTGCTCCGGCAGTTCCGCCGCTTTGTCCTGCACGTATTGATGGAGCTCGGCCAGTTGCTCCAGATACGCCTCGGCGCGTTGTTTGAATTCCTCCGCGTGCTCCGGCTCCATTGCGCATAGCGTGCCGCTTACCGCGCGCACAGTCTCCATCCAAAGCGGCACGTCGAACCAGATATGCGGATCATGGTAGCCCGAGACATTATCCACAGTAAGTAATTTGTCTTCCGGAATCCCCTGCGTGACCGTGGTCACCCGTTTTGAATCAGCCAGTTTCTCCAGCACATCGCCCATCTTGGCTTCCAGGTGCAGACCATTGTAAAAAATCACGTCAGCGCGCGACATCTTGCGCAAGTCGCCCGCGCTGGCCTTATAGGAATGCGGATCGACGCCCGCGCCCATCAAGCCAATCGCCTCCACGCGGTCGCCGCCGATGATGGTGATGGCGTCGTTAATCTGGCCAATGGTGGAAACGGCTTGAATTTTTTCGATTTTCCGTGCGCCGGAAGGCGAGGTATCGCCGCAGCCGCACAGGGCGATGACGCCTGTCAGCAGCATTGCGAAGAGAACAATATGCTTCATGCGAGTCATACCAACAGCCTTTCCTGTGCTGCTTATACCGATTGATGCCGCATTTCTAACATGCGCCTTCAAGACTTGCAACCCTGTTGATGATAATTTGTTATGAACGATCTTTTCGAATTTCATGTAACATTGCTCCGGCGCCGCATCTAAGCAGTGAACACATCCGGCGATTATACCGGCGAAATGGAGTTGACGAAACAGCCCGAATCGTCTGCAATGCAGGAAATGCAAGCGAGGCCGGGCCATGAGCGAGTCGGAGCAAATCCTGAGTGAAATCAGCGCAGCGCGGCGCGATGGACGTCGCGAGGATTTCCTCAAAGGCGTGAATGCGCTGGTGAATCAACACCGCAACTGGCTGGAGTATCGCTTCGGCTACGACGAGAGCGTGGAGGACGGGCTGCAACAGGCGGTGGTGAAGGCGATAGAGGCGGCGGATTTCGATGCGATCCTGCATCCCGACGCCTACTTCAAGCAAGTGGCGGAGAATTACATCCGCACGGAGCGGCGCAAGCGCAATCGCGCCGAGTCGCTCGACGCGCTGGAAGAGGCGGCGTTCGAGCCGTCCGATCCCGCTCAGAATGATGATCCGCGAGAACGGATGATCATCGAGGAAAACGCGACGCTGTTGCGCAGGCTCGACCTCCCCGGATTGATGGCCGGGGCGCGCAGGGCGCTGGAGCGGAAATCCGAATTGCAGGCGTACCTGCTGCAACGCCGCGCGGACGTTGAAAAAGTTTCTTACTCCGCGCTGGCGGAGGAACTGGGAATGAAGACCGACACGCGCAGCCTGACGCGGCTCCGCGTGCAGCATGTGCGGGCCAAGCAGAATTACAACGCGCTGTTCGTCGAGGCGTTTCGCCGCAAAGCCGGGAAGGAACAGGAAGAATGCGAATCCGCGTTCCGGCATTATCTCTGCAACATGGAGCGATACCCGCCCCTCGACGAACTTGGTTCGGACGCGGGCGCGACGGCAGGAGGAGAATCATGAACAACTCTTCATTCGATAAATGGGTGAACAACAACGCGGCCTTCGACGGCTTGCGCGAGGCTGCCTATCGCGGCGATGCGGAGTCGCACCGCAAGGCGGATGATTTCGCGCGCAAGTGCCGCGTGGAGGGCTTGCCCGGCGAACTCGACGGATTGCACGTCTGGAAATCGGCGAAGAAACTGCTCGACCGCGCGGTGGAAATGATCGCGCCGTTCCCCCTCATGGCTTATCAACCCGCCTCGCTTGGCGCGGCGTCCGCGCTGACCGCATCGACGACAAAATACATCCCGGAGATCGGCGGCTACCTGCGCATCGAACTCACCGCGGATGACGAGGGCGCCGTGCGGATGACGCTCTGGCTGGAGGATCATGAAGGCGCGCGTCCGGCGGAGGAATTCAGCCTCGCGGGCGAACTGGAGCCCGAAGGCCGGTCAATCGCCGCCGTCGCCGACTCGCAAGGCGCAATCACGGTCAAACTGCGCCCCGAAGCTAATCACACGCTGCTGTTCGATCTTGCCCTGGCCGGCGAAACCATCGCCGAGGGTCTGCAGCTGTCGTTGAGTTAACTCGGGTTTTTTCACTACGAAATGCACGAAATGACGCGAAAAACTACTTTACATTTTTCATTGACGAAGCGTTCGTTTTTGACTTCTGGGTGATAACCAAAGTTAACCAGTAAACCAAGTTTCATGCCGGTTGATTTCAAGTATCGTGATCTTTGCAGTCATCTTTTCGCGTTCCTTCGCGCGTTTCGTAGTTATGATAAAATCCGAGTGCCAACATCGCGAAGTAGCTATCTTGCCCTGGCCGGAGAGATCATCGCTGAATATCCGCAAGCATCATGTATCTAACTTGATTAATATCAGATATATGCATGCGAAAATCCGACGCAAAGCGAGATCCTGAGTCTAATTTTATTTTGGTTTATGCGCTTTTATCAAATTTTTATTTGACTTTTACCTCCTATACCATGATAATCTATTCATGAGTCAAGCAAGAAAGAAATCCAATTGCCCTTATTGCGGCGCCGCGATGCGTCCGGTCGTCATGGCCTGCGACAGCTGCCAGGTGGAAATCCGGGGACGATTCCGGCAAACGCTGTTTTCCCGTTTGCCCATGGAGGATCTGGAGTTCCTTGAGCGCTATCTCCTGGCGGAATTCAGCATCAAGGCGTTGGCCGAAAAATCCGGATTGGGATATGTCGCTATTCGAAACCGTCTGGATCGCGCCATCGAGTCGTATCGCAAGCTCCTCGGCAACGAAGACGCCAAACGCGCCATTCTGGATCAATTGGATCGAGGTGAAATCTCGGCCGAAGCGGCAGCGGAGGCTCTGGAAAGGTTGTGACAAAATGGAATCATCGGACGTTTCATCGCAGGAAAAACTCGACCGTCTATTTGCTGAGAAAAAAATCACGCAGGCGGAGTATGAGCGGCTGCAGCGATCGCTCGCAGGAGGCGCGAGCAATGTCGAGGATGAAAAATCCATCGAGGATCAAAGACCGGTGGAACGCAGCAAGCAGCTGCCCTGGCAGGTGTGGTTGAGCATCGGCATACTGACGGTCGCGGGATTCATGCAGTTCGCGCTATTAATCGGCAAACAACCACTAGCTGCGATCATCATCGTCGCGATCAGCATTCCGATGATCTACGGGCTTTATCACAAGCACCGCTGGGCGTTCATCGTGTTTATTGTCTTTTGCCTGATCTCCATCATCGGAGTGTTCAAGAATCCAATCGCCGTTCTGTTGAATCTCATCTTCGGCTTCATCTTGTTCACGGCGCATCCATATTTCTTCAGCAAAAGAGACATTTCTATTCCGTGAAAAACTACGAAATGCGCGAAAGTTCGCGAAAAGGTTTATTGTTTTTCATTGACGAAGCGTTCGTATTCGATTTTGGGATGATGACCGAAATTGACCAGCAGACCGAGTTTCATGCTGGTTGATTTCAGGTAATTGATGATTTGGGCGCGATGTTCGTCCGCGATATTTTTCACGGCTTTGATTTCGAGGATGATTTTATCGAAACAGAAGAAATCCGGCTTGTAGGTCTGCTTCAGTTCTCTGCCCTTATATTGCAGTTTGAGTTCCTTTTGTTCTTCAAACGGAATCCCAGCCTGCGTCAATTCCATACTCAAGCATTCCTGGTAAACAGCTTCCAAAAAACCACTCCCCTTCCCTTATAAACCTCAAAGCAAGCCCCAATAATTCGATAACTCTCCTCTTTATAAACAATTCTATTCTCCATATTTTTTTTCGCGCCTTTTCGTATTTTTCGTAGTTAACCCAAAACCCGATTCCCGATGTCGCGGCGGATGGTTTTGCCTTCGAATTCGATTTTATCCATCAGGGCGTAGCATTTGCTTTGGGCGTCGCGCAGGCCATCGCCAAGCGCCGTGACGCAGAGCACGCGGCCGCCGCTGGTGACCAATTCGCTGTTCTGCGAGGCGACTCCGGCATGAAAGACCATGTGCTCGTCCGATTCACCCACCGCATCCACTCCGGCGATGACTTTGCCCTTGGCGTAGCTGCCGGGATATCCGGCGCTGGCGGCCACCACGCCGATGGCAGTGCGCGAATCCCACTCCAGCGTGATCTGATCCAGGCGGCCTTCGCAGCAAGCCAGCATCACCTCGACCAGGTCGCTCTTCAGGCGCGGCAGCACGCATTGCGTCTCCGGATCGCCGAAGCGGACGTTGAACTCGATCACTTTCGGGCCGTCATCGCCAACCATCAGCCCGGCATACAGCACGCCGACATACGGCAGGTTGCGGCGCTGAAATTCCGCGACGACCGGCTGCAGGATTTCGCGGTCGATGCGTTCGGCCATGGCTTCGTCCACCACCGGCGTCGGGGAATAGGCGCCCATGCCGCCGGTGTTCGGTCCGGTGTCGCCTTCGCCGATCTGCTTGTGATCCTGCGCGGCTTCCATGCGCCGGACCGTCTTGCCGTCCACGAACGCGAGCATCGAGGCTTCCTGCCCGGTGAGGAATTCCTCGACCACCACGCGCGGGGCGTCATCGCCAAAAATGTTGTCTTCGAAAATCGCCTTGAGCTGCGCCTTGGCGTCGTCCGCATCGGGATGAATGCTCACGCCCTTGCCCGCGGCCAGTCCGTCGTACTTCAACACGTACGGCGCGGCGTTGGCGTCGATGTACGCCTCGGCGTCGGCGCGGTTGTCGAACGTGGCGTATGCGCCGGTCGGCACGCCCGCGTCCTGCATCAATTGCTTGGCGAAGTCCTTGCTGCCTTCGAGCAGCGCGGCGCCCTTGCGCGGGCCGAAAACCTTCACTCCGGCGTCAATCAACGCATCGGCCAATCCATCGACCAACGGCGCTTCCGGTCCGACGGCGACGAGCTCGATTTGATGGTTCGTGACGAAATCCTTCACCGCGTCGAACGGGGCTTTCAACGCGAGATCAACGTTCTCGCCGACTTGCGCCGATCCAGCGTTGCCCGGCGCGATGTAAAGTTTCGAGCACAGCGGCGACTGCGCCATTTTCCAAGCCATGCAATGTTCCCGCCCGCCCGAACCGATGAGAAGAATGTTCATGAATGCAACTCCTGATATTTTTTTAACGCAGAGACGCAGAGGCGCAAAGACCCATTAAGCGATCTCTGTGTTGATATTTGCGTGTCCTCTTTATGTTTCGTCAACACTTGCGCGGTAGATGCTGAGCATGATGATGCAACCGAGTTCCCCGGCCAGTTTGGATAATGCCGGAGGTATTGACAAAGTTTTCATCACCATATCTTTCGTGAAAAACAACCCAATATCGAAATCGGCGTATTCAATGCCGGGATAATTCATGAGACGCTGAAACTCAGCAGAATATTCCGTCAAAAAATCAATGGTATCTTGAATTTGAGGTTCTAGCTCATGTTCGCCAATGTCGGATACACTGATTTGAAATCCCGATCTCACATGCGGTTCAGCACGAAATGATTGTTGCTCGCCTTTGTGATAGATCTCAGCAAAATCTTTCCAGCATGATTCCGCGATGAATCCATCAACATCGAAGTTTTCTCCTGCCACCCTGAAGATGCATCCCGGCATGTTCTCAGCGCCTCTGCGTCTTTGCGTTAAATCGGTTTCACGACACCGATTTAATTTTTTCGTTGATCGCGCCGTGGGCGTAGGCGATGCGGCCGGCGACGATGGTGGTGTGCGGCCAGCCTTTGAATTTATGCCCGTAGAAACACGAGTTTTTCGAACGCGAGAAGAACGTGTCGCTCGTCACTTCGCGCTCGGTGTTCAGGTCGATGATCGTCACGTCCGCCGGACCGCCAACGAACAGTTTGCCCTTGTCCTCCCAGCCCATCACGCGCGCCGGACCGGCGGTCATGCGCTCGATCAGCGTGTTCAACTCCAAAACGCCGCTCTCGACCAGCACGGTGTAGACGCTGGGGAAGGCCGTCTCCAGGCCGATCGTGCCATTCGGCGCGTCGATGAAGGGCAGTTCCTTTTCCATCTCGGTGTGCGGAGCATGATCCGTGGCGATCAGATCGAGCGTGCCGTCGCGCAAACCATCGCGCAACGCCTGCCGGTCCTCCTCGCTGCGCAACGGCGGATTCATCTTGGCGTAGGTGTTGAAGCCCTCCACCGCCTCCTCGGTCAGACAGAGATGATGCGGCGTCGCCTCAGCCGTCACATACACGCCGCGTCGCTTGGCGGCGCGGATGAGCTCCACGGAGCGCTTGGCGCTGACGTGCTGCACGTGCAGATGCCCGCCGGTCATCGCGGCCAGCTCCACGTCGCGCGCGATGATCACCGCCTCGGCCGCGCTGGGGTATCCGGGCAGGCCGAGTTTGGCGCTCATCTCGCCGGCATGCATCACGTGGCCGTTGCTCAGGTTCAAGTCTTCCGAGTGCTGCAACACCGGCACGTTGAACATGCTGGTGTATTCCAGCGCGCGGCGCATGATCTCGCCGTTCATCACCGGCATTCCGTCGTCGGTGAAAGCCACGGCGCCCGCGCGGACCAGGTCGCCGAACTCGGTGATCCGCTCGCCTTGCAGCCCAGCGGTGATCGCCGCGGCGGTGTACACGCGCACTACGGCGCGCTGATTGGCGATATGGTAAATGTTGTAGACATCGGCCTGGGTGTCGATGGGCGGCTTGGTGTTCGGCATGGCCAGAATCGAGGTGAAGCCTCCGGCGGCGGCGGCGTAGGAGCCGGTGCGCACCGTCTCCTTATCCTCCTCGCCCGGCTGGCGCAAGTGCACCTGAAGGTCGATCAAGCCCGGCGTGACCAGCAGCCCGGCGGCGTCGATGATCTCGTCCGCCTGCACGCCGATCTTGCCGTCGATGGCCTTAATCGTCTCGCCGTCGATCAGAATGTCAGCGGTCTGATCGAAATTATTAGCGGGATCAACCACGCGCCCGCCGCGAATCAAAATGGTAGCCATGTCGCCGCCCCCATAAATTTATCGTCATCCGATGTGCAATCTTTGGCGGAACACGCAAGGCTTGCAACTGCAAAATGGAGAAGTCGCAGGAAGGGGAGTATCTCATATTTATCCGGTATTTCGTTACTGACTCTTGCTCCTGCTCTTGCTCTTGCTCTCAATCGAATTCCAACGCCGGATTTGGAAATCGGATTCAACTTGCTAACGCTGCGTAGAAATGAAATTACCGGCTCCGCGAAGAGCGGAATATCAGAGCAAGAGCATGAGCAAGAAAAAACATGGATAAAGTCATGATACGCCCGTAGGAAGTCCATACACCAAATACTCAAAAAACTGATCAATCTTGGGCGCCTTCTTCATCTCCAGCTTCGGGGAGGCGACTTTGTTCAAAAAAAACGCCAAAAACGCCGGAAAAAGAACGATTCGGCATTGACAAGTTTATGCCTGCGCTATTGATTGATGCTGTTTGGGCGCAAAAACACGGTTGAACGCCCATTTTTCCAGGCGGGCCCGCTGCATCAAGCCCTGCCGCCAAACGCAAAATAATACCACATCAAATAACAATCCCTTATGGATGATTAAAGGAGATCACTTATGGTTGCTAAAGCTGCGAAAAAACCCGCGGCGAAAAAATCCGCGCGCGCGCCGAAAATGGTTTATTCCTTCGGCGGCGGCAAGGCCGACGGCAAGGCCGGCATGAAGAACCTTCTCGGCGGCAAAGGCGCCAACCTGGCCGAAATGGCCTCGCTCGGCGTGCCGGTGCCTCCGGGCTTCACCATCACCACTGACGTTTGCACGGCGTACTACGCCAACAAACGCGCCTATCCGAAAGGCCTGGACGACCAGGTGAAGAAAGCCATGGCCAAGGTTGAAACGATCATGGACCAAAAGTTCGGCGATGCGAAAAATCCGCTGCTGATGTCCGTGCGTTCCGGCGCGCGTATGTCGATGCCCGGCATGATGGAAACCGTGCTGAATGTCGGCCTGACTAGCAAGACGATCCCGGGCATGATCGAAAAAACCGGCGGCAATGAGCGCTTCGTGTATGACGCGTATCGCCGTCTGATGACGATGTATTCCGACGTCGTGATGGAAAAGGCCGCGGGCGTCGAGCCGAAGACCGAGCATGACGCCGTGCGCCATAAACTGGAAAGCGAACTCAGCCGCGTCAAAAAGGCCAAGGGTTGCGAACTGGATACGGATCTGACCGCTGATGACCTGAAAAAACTTTGCGACACCTACAAGAAAATCATCAAGTCCACCCTGGGCAAGGAATTCCCCGATGACGCCTGGGAGCAGCTGTGGGGCGGCGTCGGCGCCGTGTTCCAGAGCTGGATGGGCAAACGCGCCATCGCCTACCGCAAGATCGAAGGCATTCCGCAGGAATGGGGCACAGCGGTGAACGTGCAGTCGATGGTCTTCGGCAACATGGGCGACAGCTCGGCGACGGGCGTGGCCTTCACGCGCAATCCGGCCACGGGCGAGAACTGGTTCTACGGCGAGTGGCTGATTAACGCGCAGGGCGAGGACGTGGTGGCCGGCACGCGCACTCCGTACGCGCTGAACAAGAAAATCAAAAACGACGAAAACAAACAGTACAAGTCGCTCGAAGAGGCGATGCCGAAACTGTATAAGGAACTCGTGGCCATCCGCAATCGGCTGGAGAAACACTACAGTGACATGCAGGACCTGGAGTTCACGATTCAGGAAGGCCGCCTGTGGATGCTGCAAACCCGCACTGGCAAGCGCACCGGCGCCGCGGCGCTGAAGATCGCCGTGGACATGTGCAATAGCAAAATGATTTCGCAGACCGAGGCGATCGGCCGCGTGAAACCGAGCCAGCTCGACGAACTGCTCCACCCGATGGTGGACATGGTCGAAGAGAAAAAACACAGCGCCATCGCGGCTGGCCTTCCGGCCGGACCTGGCGGCGGCGTCGGCAAAATCGTCTTCAATCCCGAGCGCGCCGAAGAACAAGGCGGCAAGGGCGAGAAGGTGATCCTGGTGCGCGAAGAAACGAGCCCCGAGGATGTGCACGGCATGCACGCCTCCGAGGCGATCCTCACCGCTCGCGGCGGCATGACCTCCCATGCGGCGCTCGTGGCGCGCGGCTGGGGCAAATGCTGCATCGTCGGCTGCAAGGCCCTCGAGATCGACTACGCCAAACGCCAGATGACCGTTAATGGCAAGGTCTATAAAGAAGGCGATATCATCACGCTGAACGGCACCACGGGCAAGATCTACGAAGGCGCGTTGCCGCTGATCGTGATCGACCCGGCGAAAAACAAAGACCTGGCCACGTTCCTCGGCTGGTGCGACAAGGCCCGCAAACTGGGTGTGCGCACGAACGCCGATTCCCCAGCCGACGCCAAACAGGCCCGTTTGTTCGGCGCCGAGGGCATCGGTCTTTGCCGCACGGAGCACATGTTCTTCGATCCCGAGCGCATCATTCACGTGCGCGAGATGATCCTGGCCACGGACGATGCAGAGCGCCGCACCGCGGTAATGAAACTGCTCCCCTACCAGAAGAAAGACTTCCTGGGCATCCTGGAAGCGATGAAGGGCCTGCCGGTCACCATCCGCTTGCTGGATCCGCCGCTGCATGAATTCGTCGGCAGCCTGCTGGAAGACGAAAAAGCGCTGCAAGACGTCGCCAAGGCCACCGGCAAGCCGGTGAGCGCGATCAAGGCGCGTATCGAAGCGCTGCATGAGTTCAACCCGATGCTCGGCCACCGTGGCTGCCGTCTGGGCATCGCCTACAGTGCCATCACCGAGATGCAGGCGCGCGCGATTCTCGAAGCCACGGCTGAACTGACCAAGAAAAAAGTCAAGGTCCTGCCCGAAATCATGGTTCCGCTGGTCGGCAACGTCAAAGAGCTGGCGAACCAGAAGGCGATCATCATGGAAGTGGCCAAGGAAGTGAAAGCCAAATACAACCTGAAAAAACTGGACTTCATGGTCGGCACGATGATCGAAGTGCCGCGCGGCGCTCTGACTGCTGATGAAGTGGCCCAGGAAGCCCAGTTCTTCTCCTTCGGCACGAACGACCTGACGCAGATGGGCTGCGGTTTCAGCCGCGACGACTCCGGCGGTTTCCTGCCGTTGTACGTCGAAATGGGCATCTATCCCGCGGATCCGTTCCAGAGCATCGATCAGGACGGCGTGGGCCAGCTGATGGAAATCGGCGTCAAGAAGGGCCGCAAGACCCGCCCGGCGCTGAAGTGCGGCATCTGCGGCGAGCACGGCGGCGATCCGAGCTCGATCCACTTCTGCCACAAAATCGGCTTGAACTACGTCAGTTGCTCGCCGTTCCGCGTGCCGATCGCACGCCTGGCCGCTGCACAGGCAGCTATCGCTAACAAATAAACGCGCATCACAGAACACATGTTCTTGATGCTTCGAATTAATATCGATGCAGGGAGCGAGTTTTTTCGCTCCCTGTTTTTTTTGCATCAAGATGATGCAACCTGACGATTTAGAAACATTGTCGATTATGTAAAAAAAACTTGCAATAAAGAGCCTTATTGTGGTGTTGATTGATATACGGACATAGTTAAATCGCATCCACTGCAATCGAAAGACGATGCGCAAGGATGCACAAATAACGGGCAAAATTCTCAAAACGCTGCTAAGATTCCGACCGCTCCCGCCGCTATCGCCAAGCCCGCATACGCAGAGTCAAGACGCGGAGGAGACTGATCATGGATCAGCAACAGAGACAAGCAAGCGAAGGGATGCTGGCATTAGTCCTGCTGGCGGTGCTGTTGGGGATCTTGCTGGCGCTTTCGACGCACGGCGCGTAATCCTGATTCACGCTTTTATCACCGCTCACGCCATCACATGACGTGAATAATAGATAATGAAAAAGACGCGATTTATTTTGCGTCTTTTTTTTATCGGAAAAAAACTGATGTATTCAATAAAGTGGAAGCAACTGTCCCGGCCGCGAACATTCGGGGCTGAGGACAGCCCCTCTCACTTGCCATCCATCCTGAAATCGCTATCGAAATAGGGATCGGGATCGAAATTATTTCGGGGCTGAAAATAGCCCCTCCTACATGGATAGCCGCTTACTCTTTCGAAAATCCCATCTATTCGCAGCGCACCAGGCAATAATTCTTTTTGCCGCTGCGCAGCACCAGCATGCTTTCCGACGCTAAATGTCCTAAATTCAACGCAGCTTGAATGTCGGTTTGCTTGTTGTTATTGACGTACGCGCCGCCGTTCTGGATGAGTTTGCGCGCCTCGCCCTTGGATTTGCACAGCCCGGAGTCCGCCAGCAACTGAATCAGCGGAATGCCAGCCTCCAGTTCCGCCTTCGCGATCGCCGTCGATGGCACATCGGCGAAAATATCGTTCAAGTCCGCATCGGACAGCCCATCAATGCTGCCGCCGAACAGCGCCTGCGAAGCCTGCTCCGCCTTGGCCAATCCCGCCTCGCCATGCGCCCAGCGCGTCATCTCGCGCGCCAGCAAGCGCTGACCCTCACGCTGATGCGGCGTCTCGGTGTGCGCCTGGGCCGCCGCCTTGATCTCCTCGATAGGCAGAAAGGTCAACAGCAGCAGCAGCCGCTCCACATCCCGGTCATCGGCGCGGATGAAGTACTGATAATATTGATACGGGCTGGTTTTCTCCGGATCGAGCCAGACCGCGTTGCCCGCCGACTTGCCGAATTTCTCGCCGGTCGCCGTGGTCAGCAGGGGAAACGTCACGCCGAAGCTGTTTGACGCCGAACCGTGCTTGCGGCGGATCAACTCCGTGCCTGCCACGATGTTGCCCCATTGATCCGAACCGCCGAGCTGCGCCGTGCATTGCTCCTGCTCCCAGAGATGCAGAAAATCGTAGCCTTGCAGCAATTGATAGGAAAACTCAGTGAACGACATTCCCTCGCCGTCGAGGCGGCTCTTCACGGAATCCTTGCTGAGCATCTCGCCCATGCGGAAATGCTTCCCCACGTCACGCAGGAAGTCGATCAAGGTGAAGTTCTTCATCCAATCGTAATTATTCACGATCATCGCCGGATTCGCGCCGCTGAAGTCGAGCAGGCGCTCGAACTGCACGCGCTGACCGGCCAGGTTCCGCTCGATCTGATCCGCCATGAGCAGGTTGCGTTCGCTCGATTTGCCCGACGGATCGCCGACCATCCCGGTCGCGCCGCCCATCACCACGATCGGCCGGTGTCCGGCGCGCTGGAAGTGACGCAGCCCGATGATCGGCACCAGGTTGCCCACGTGCAGACTCTCCGCCGTCGGATCGAAACCGCAATACACCGTGCGCGGCGCCTCGGCGAAAAATTTCTCCAGTTCCTCCTGCGGCGCGGTTGTCTGCGCGATGAATCCCCTTGCCTGCAACTCCTCCATCAAGCCCACGGCATCGTCCTCGCTCATTAAAAAAATGACAGGAGCGCTCTGGCTCCCGCTTCAACTTAAGTGGATTCTAGTTCGCCATGCAACAAGGTCAAGCCAAACTAAATGGAATCCTCCATAAAGCCATGCTGAAAATGTGACGGTAAAAAACATAAAATCAGGCGGAATCATGATCCGCTGAAAACGCTTGCTGCCGGTCCAAGCTTCTCTTTGCTCAACGCGAAAATTATTTTTTCGCGGATCCTGACAATAGAATCGCTTTTGCGGGTATTGAACCTATGCAGCGCGAATCGCGCAGGGCATGCATCTTTTTTTTCAAATCGGCGCTTGATTTCATGCCGGACCGTGGGGCATAATTTGAAAACGGTTGTACCCCCAGATCCGGGATGAACCGCGCAAATGGTAAAATCAGCGGCGACGCTGCGCGAAGTGCCGCGCAGGCTGAGCCGTCCTCAAGGAGCATCTGAAACGATGGCTTTGTTTGGCAAGCGACATCGCAACACCGAAGAGCCGGAGTCAAAACCGGAGGAGACGAAACGCACGGCCATGCCGGCATCGCAGACAACGGCTCCGCTGTCTCAGTCGCCGCCGAAAACGGAAACCAAACCCGAGCCGGTAGCGGCAGATTTGAAGGTCACTCCAACTAAAGGGACGGGAACACGGACTATGGACACCCAACCACGCAATTCGACTGTAGGCACAGTGATCGGTGAAGACACCAACATCGACGGCAAGGTGCACTCCAAAGGCACGTTGCGCATCGACGGCACGATCAAGGGCGAGGTGAACGCCGACGACAAAGTCATCGTCGGCCAGACCGGCGAGGTCTTCGCCAGCATCGAGGCCAAAATCGTCACGATCAGCGGCAAGGTGCACGGCAACATCATCGCCACCGAGCGCGTGGAGCTTCAGCCGACCTGCGAAATCCTCGGCGACGTTCAGACCGCCGCGGGCGCGCTGATCATCGAGAGCGGCGCGAAACTCGAAGGCAACTGCACCATGGGCATCAAGGGCGGCGGAAGCGGATCGCGTCCAGCGCAGTCATCCATGAGCTCATCGTCGTCAAAACCCGCCGAACCCGCAGGCGCCAAATCCGGTTCTTAAAGTTCATCGCATGACAGGATTACGAGAATCGGCGGGATTTTCAACTTTATGAAGATCCCGCCGGTTTTATTGCGCCCTGTTGCTCCAGACGCCGGGCGCATCTTTGTTCCACCACGGTGATGCTCATTGATACGGCTGTCATGATTTTTGCGGGGCAAAAATCCCGCCAGCCTGGGGATGTTTTATCGCTCAACCCAGGCTGGCGCTCACGGCCGCAAGCGGCCTACGCTCTGGCCTGGGCTGGGATACGCAGCGCTTTCAGCGCTGATAAAGAGCCATGGTTTAAGAGATATTGGGCTTTCCGCAGCTTAAGAGAGATGCATTCTCAGATGCCTGGCATGAATATTTCATCTTGTCATTCGCCTTGGATGCCCTTAGATTTTTCGCATGCCTGATTCATCGTCCAATCCGCATGCGGAATACCTGCGTCCGCAAAAGCTCTCCGAGGAAGCCGGAGTGGAGACGGCGCTCCGTCCACAGAGCCTGAGCGACTTCGTCGGCCAGCATGAGTTTCTCGAACGCATACAGATCGCCATCGAGGCCGCCCGCAAGCGCGAGGAACCGCTGCAGCACGTGCTGCTTTACGGTCCGCCCGGTCTGGGCAAGACGACGATGGCGCGCATCATCGCCAACGAACTCGGCGTCGGCTTCCGTCAGTACCAAGGCTCCTCGCTCGACCGCAAGGACACCCTCGCCGCGATCCTGACCGAGGTCAATCACGGCGACGTGATCTTTATCGACGAGATTCACCGGCTTAACCCGGCTGTGGAGGAGTGCCTGTATCCCGCCATTGAGGATTTCGAGTTCCACATTGTAATCGGCGACGGTCCGCACGGCCGTTCGGTGAAACTCGAACTGGAAAAATTCACCATGGTCGGCGCCACGACGCGCGCTGGCATGATCACCGCGCCGTTGCGCGACCGCTTCCCCATCGTCGAACGGCTGCGCTTCTACACGCCGGAGGAGCTGGCCGTCATCGTGCGCCGCACGGCCGGCATCATGAACATCGGCATTGATGAGGAAGGCGCGGTCGAGATCGCCCGGCGCTGCCGCGCCACGCCGCGCATCGCCAATCGCCTCGTAAGCCGCGTGCGCGACTACGCCGAGGTGCGCGCCGACGGCCGCATCACCAGGCAAGTCGCTGAGCAGGCCTTCGAGATGTACGGCGTGGACTCAGCCGGACTCGAACCCGTGGACCGGCTTTATCTGCGCACGATCATCGAGAAATTCAAAGGCGGGCCGGTCGGGCAGAATTCCATCGCCGTGGCGATCAGCGAAGACGAAGACACGATCCTGGATTACATCGAGCCATTCCTGATTCAGACCGGTTTCATCAAACGCACCGCCCAGGGCCGCGTCGTCACGGAAACCGGCTTCAGGCACATGGGCTTCAAACCCACCGGCGATCCCCAAGGCGCTCAGGGGGAGTTTATTTAAGCGATAGATACGTGAGATGCGTCTGGCTCATATCGAGAAACTGGCGCTGATCATGCCCTTCAAGCGTTTCGCCGGGACGTAATCCGGGCGTAAATTCAATGCGCGTTCACAGCTCTCCAGCGCGCTGGCATAATCCTGCAGATCGAAATGAATCAACGCCCGGACATAGTAGGCGTTCACCTGCCCTCCGTTCAAGACGATGGAAGCGTCGAAATCCTGCAGCGCCTCCTCATGCCGCCCCAAGACCCGGAAACTCAGACCACGATGATTCAACGCGCGGTAATTTTGCGCGTTCAGCTCCAGCGACCGGTTAAAATCCTCAATCGCTTTTTCATAATCGGACAAGACAAACCACGCCATCCCGCGGTGATTATGGACGATCGAGCGAATGAAAGGTTCCGGGCGCATCTGCAAAATTCGTCCGTAGAGTTCAATGGCGGTTTCAAATTTCTCATCGCTGTGCGCCATCAAGGCTTGAATTAAAAGCTGCCCAATCGGCCCGTCGATATTCTCCTGGGGCAGTTCCGGACCGGCAGGCTGGTTTTGCCCGGCTTCATCGAGCAATGAGAAATGCTCGTCAATCGAGGCGAGCTTTTCGCGCAGGGTTTCACGCCGCCGGCCATTCTGGGCTTCGATGCTGCGCAAGCCGTCGCGAATCTCCTGAAACAAGGTGTCTGAAAGATTCAGCATCGCGTTCAAAGCGGCCAGTTTTCGTTTCACGGTCTCCTTCAAGACCGAATAATCCGACTTGTAAATTAATTCATGCTCCACTTCGGCCCAGGCTTCCTGCAGAATCGTCCGCAGTTGAATTTCAATCACAGGCTCGGTGTACGGCATGCGCGCCGGCATCATTTCATCCGGCAATTCGATCAAGAGATGGGTCGCATCGTAGCCGAATTCCCGGAAATTCTGACGCCTCGATTTGCGCTCCTCCTCCACAACCTGAAAGTTGCGCAGGATCAGTTCTTCCGCCTGGCCTAAATCCTCGACAAATGGGCAAATGACGCGCAGAGCGATCAGATCGTTGATCGTCAGTTGCCGCCGGAGCCGCTGGAGCCGGAGGAGCTTCTCAAAAAAACTATCAAATGTCTTCACCCTCATCTTTACGTTCGCGTTGATTCCTTCACGAATCAGCAAGGTCTGTAACTGCCGGCTGATCGCATGCAAGGCGGTTTCATATCCAACGTTCAACCGCTGGTAAAACGAAAGCAGTTTGTGCCGGTCCAACGGATCCGGAAGAGAATCGGGCGGTATATCCATGTATTCATCCGAATGTTGTAAGGAATTGAGGCATATTAAGCGTATTATAATCGATCGTGGGATCAGGACACAACCGAAACCGGAAAATTCGTCCATTCAGCTCCCGGCTTGCATTGAGCGTCCAACTCGATAATAAATCTTGTTGATCATCGAAAATCACGCTCGTATGGTCTGCCCAATTTATCGCGGAGGAATAAAACCATGGCTTCGAACTTTGAGTATCCGAAACTGAATCCCGACTGGCGCCCGCAAGGCTTCCGTTGCGCGGGAATCTATTGCGGCATCAAGGAGTCGAAGCGCCATGACCTGATGCTGATCGTCAGCGACCATCCCGCCATAGGCGCCGCAATGTTCACCACGAACGCCTTCTGCGCCGCTCCGGTGCTGATTTCGCGCCCCGTGGCCGAGGCTGGAAAATTCCGCGCCGTCGTCTGCAACAGCGGCAACGCCAACGCCTGCACAGGTCCCAAGGGCCTGGAAAATGCTAAAAAAATGCAGCAAAAGGCCGCGGATACATTGAGCGTCGCGCCGGAGGAAGTGCTCGTTTGCAGCACGGGCGTGATCGGCTCGCACCTCAACATGGACGCTATCCTTGGCGGCATTCCGCAAGTTGCGCAGTCGCTCAGCGACGACGGTTGGGAGAGCGTGGTCGCGGCCATGCGCACCACGGATGCTTTCCCGAAATACTTCGGTGCGACATTCGAGATCGGCGGCAAGACGGTCCGCCTGCTCGGTCTGGCCAAGGGCGGCGGCATGATCCATCCGAACATGGCCACGATGCTCTCGTTCCTGGTCACGGACGCGGCCATCGAACCGGACGCTCTGCGCCAGGCTTTGCGCGACGCGGTGAACGCTTCGTTCAACGCGATCTCCGTGGACGGAGACACCAGCACCAACGACACGGTGGCGATCATGGCCAACGGCGCGGCGGGCAATGCGCCGATCCAGCTTGGCGCCCCGGAATATAAAGAATTTTGCCAGCGCCTGGAAACGGTCTGCATCGTGCTGGGCAAGTTGATCGTGCACGATGGCGAAGGCGCCACGCGCATGGGCATCATCAACGTGCGTGGCGCGGAAAGCGACGCTGACGCGCTCAAGGCCGCACTTGCTGTGGCGCGCTCGCCGCTGGTGAAGACCGCGCTGTACGGCGCCGACGCCAACTGGGGCCGCATCGTCTGCGCGCTGGGCTATAGCGGCGCGAAGGTCAATCCGGAGAAGACCTGCGTCTCACTCGCCGGACACCTGATCTTTCACGACGGCCTGCCGATGGAGGTCAACGAAGCCCGTACCAAGGCTGGTCTGGAAAAGGAAGAGGTGCCGATCGACATCGATCTGGGAACCGGCGGCGAGGGCAAGGCGACCTACTACACCAGCGACCTGACCCACGAATACATCCAAGTCAACGCGTTTTATCGCACGTGATTTTAGAAAATTGAATGTGGGGAAAAAACCTTTTTGGAAAAAGGTTCTTTCCCCCACGCCCCCTTTTCCAAAAACTTTAGGTCTGAACGGCTCCGCATGCATGCGGAACCATTCAGCCGTTTAATGAATGCTTTGCAGCAGCCAGATGTCGCCGTTGCTGATTGTGCCGTTGGTGGGATCGTAAGTGAATTCGATGAGTTGCTGTTTGGCTTTTGACGGTTTGAGCGAAATCAATCCATCTCTGAATAATTCAGTTTTTCCGAGATCATAGTCGCCATCCGGACCGGCGCTGACAAGGATGAAGCCCATCTTCATGCCTTCGATCATGCCTTGATAGCCGAAGGATTTATTTTCTTCCAGGCAAAAGCGGTCAGTGAAATTCAAGTAGCGCAATTCCAGCGCGGTCCAACCTTCCGGCGGATTCTCGCGCACATCTTCAAAAGTGAAAACGTCGCGCTCCCAATCCCATTCAGGATTGGGCAAGTCGTGATGGCGTTGTTGAATCGAATGCAGTTCCTCGGCAAGCAATTCCATTTTTATTCTGACACGGTCGGCGAGCGTTTGCGTGCTCATAGAAAAAAACTCGGCACAGCGATAGCAGCAATAATCGGAATCAAGATCGCAATCACGAGCCATGTCCATGCGCGGCGCATGAGTTTCGCCTTGCAGCTGAGCAGAAGAATCAGCCCGGTCAACAGGCTGAGACCGCATAAAATTGCGCTGCCAATCACAAAACGTGGCAAAGCTCTCCAAATCTCTGGTTCCGGCATGTCATCCGTGAATCGCCATCGATATGGATGCGGCCATATAACATCGATGAAGGGCATGCAGAATCCCAACAGAAAAACTGCCAGTGCCATCCATTCAAGTCGATCAACACTTAACAAGCTGGGCTTTCTCACAATGCCCTTCCAGAATGAGTCGATTGTATATCCATCAAAGGCTGAAACATAGCATCTTTGACAGCTAAATTCATAGAATGTTGCACATGATTTTCACTGAAACAGCGAAGGTGTGCAGGCGTTTAAAAAGGGAAAAGGGCTGTTCTCCAACTGTCGGTTTCTGCGGAACCGAAAAGCCTTGGGGGTTTCTCTTATTTTTTTATACCCCCCGCGAGGTCAAAGCCTCCGAGTTTTGAAGCAACAGCCCTTGAGCGACAGGACCTGTCTTTACCTAATTTTCATTATGCATGAGCTGCTCTGAAAGATCAAGCAGAATCGTCGCGCGCCGCGCAGAATATATGCTTCTGAACATATACATATGTTCGTAAAATACGATTCCGCTTCCTTCATGCATCATGCAATTTTCAGCGCACGGATAACGCCGCATTCACGTGTCATATCATGAGCGTCATTCGCCGCCGTACATTTCCATCAGTTCGTCATCCATTTCGAAGTTGGCCGCGACGGATTGCGCGTCGTCCAGTTCTTCAAGCATGGAGAGCATCTTGAGCAGACTCTTCGCGTCCTTTTCCTCGGTCACCTTGACGGTGTTTTTCGGAATCATGGCGGCTTCGGCGCTTTCAATGTCGCAGCCCGCCGCTTCAAGCGCTTCGCGGACCTCATGCACCTTGGTGTAATCGGTGTAGACGGCGAATTCGCCTTCCTCGTGAACCACATCCTCGGCGCCGGCTTCCAGAGCCTCCATCATGAACTCGTCCTCGTCCTTGCCTTCGTCGCTGAGAAGGATGCGGCCGCGTTTGTCGAACATCCACATCACGCTGCCCGGCTCGCCCAGGTTGCCGTTGTTTTTCGAGAATGCATGCCGCACTTCGCTGGAGGTGCGGTTGCGGTTGTCGGTCAGCGTCATCACGAGCACCGCCACGCCGCCCGGGCCGTAGCCTTCATAGGTGATCTCCTCGTAGTTCGCCCCTTCAATTTCGCCTGTGCCCTTCTTGATCGCGTTGTCGATGTTCTTGGCCGGCATGTTGGCCGCCTTGCACGCCGCCACGGCTGTGCGCAGACGAGGATTAAAATTCGGATCGCCGCCGCCATCGCGCGCCGCAACGGTCAGCTCGCGGATCAAACGGCTGAACAACGCGCCGCGCTTGGCGTCCACGGCCGCCTTTTTATGCTTAATCGAATGCCACTTGCTATGACCCGACATCGGAGACTCCTTCATCGTCTGGATGGCGAAGCGTTAATTTCAATTTCGCCTCGGTTTTCTTCATCAACGCCGAGCATTATCGGCGATTTACCACGTTTGTCAACGGCCAAAGAACAAGCTGAAAAACACCGGGTGCAGCTTTTTCCGGCGACAAAGGATCAAACACGGCTGCCATGATTTTTGCATCGCATAAATCCCGCCAGCCTAGGTTGTGTTTGCCTTCTACCCAGGCCGGCGCTCACGGCCGCAAGCGGCCTACGCTCTGGCCTGGGCTACGATCTTAAGCGCTTTCAGCGCTAATGAGGAACCGTGATTAAAGAGATATCTATATTACCATTAGCGAGACAAGAGTACACCATAAACGGGACGACTACTCGTTACACACTCAACACTTAACGCATTGCACGGATTGGTTTTTCCTTTACTCGCATCCGCTCGAATCACAAAATAAACAGAGCTGTAGATCCGGTTGAATCGCGACAGGAAAGGAAGATGGCATGCGGCTGTTGGACATCATCATCGCCAAACGTGACGGAAAAGAACTGAGCCGCGAACAGATCCAGCATTTCGTGCGGGAATATGCATCCGGCGGCGCGCCGGACTATCAGGCCGCGGCCTTGCTAATGGCGGCGTTTCTGAATGGCATGACCACGGCGGAGCAGGGCGCACTGGTTCAGGCGATGACAGATTCCGGCGAGCGCTACGACCACTCGGCGCTGGGCCGCATTCCGGTGGACAAACACTCAACGGGCGGCGTGGGCGACAAGGTGTCGCTGCTGCTGGCGCCGATCGTGGCTTCGGCGGGCGTGCCCGTGCCGATGATCTCCGGCCGTGGACTCGGCCACACCGGCGGCACACTGGACAAGTTGGAGGCGATTCCAGGCTTTGACACACGGCTTTCGCGCGAGCAATTCAGCGAATTGCTCGCGCGCGTGGGCGTGGCCATGGCGGGACAGAGCGAGCGCTTCGTGCCGGCGGACCGCAAACTTTACGCCCTGCGCGATGTGACCGGAACGGTGGAGTCGATCCCGCTGATCGCATCGAGCATCATGAGCAAGAAAATCGCGGAAGGCGCGAAAGGGCTCGTGCTGGATGTGAAAACGGGCAGCGGCGCCTTCATGCAAAACGACGAGGATGCGCTGCAGCTGGCGCGCACACTCGTTGAAACCGGCGAAGCGGCCGGAGTGCGCACTGTGGCATGGCTGACGGACATGAGCCAGCCGCTGGGGCGCGCGATCGGCAACGCCAATGAAACGGCGGAGGCCATCGCCGGTCTGCGCGGCGATGGGCCGCCGGACCTGATGAAGGTGACCGAGACGCTCTGCGCCGAAATGCTCGTGCTTGGCGAAGCAGCGCCCGACATCGAGACGGCGCGGCAAATTATACAAAAGCAAATCGCCAGCGGCGCAGCGCTGGATAAATTTCGCGAAATGGTCGAAGCGCAAGGCGGCGATCCGCGCGTTGCGGACAATCCCAGTCTGCTGACCATCGCACCGCAGACGATGGAAATCGCGGCCCCGCGCAAAGGCTGGATCGCGGGCTTCGATTGCCGCGAGATCGGCTTTGCCGCGTGCGTGCTGGGCGCCGGCCGTGAAACCAAGGAAGACTCCGTCGATCCGTCGGTTGGGATCGAGGCGCTCAAGCGCATCGGCGATTCCATCGAGGCAGGCGAACCGCTTTTCCGCGTCTTCTGGCGCAAGCAGGACCGCATGGAAGCCTGCCGCCGCCGGCTGGAATCGTGCGTGCAGATCGCGAATGAACCTTGTTCGCCACCGGAGCTGATCCGGCGGCGCATCTCTCATCAGGAGGATTAATCGATGGCCAAAGCAGAATTCCGCTGTCCCGCATGTGGAAGCACGATTCGCGTCAACGCGACCGGTCTGGGCATGTCGATCAACTGCCTGGAGTGTCTGACCTCGATCCAGGTTCCACGCGATGCGCGAATCGTGGAAGGCGCCGATACGCCGCCTCCGCTTGAACAAAAAGTCGCTTTCGAAAAAAGCCGCTCGTTTGAACCTCAACGTGAAACGCCGTACTTTCAATCCACTCCGCAGCCCAAGCAGGACGACTCCTATAAAGACGGCATTGGCTTGATCGTCCCATATCGCAACGGCTATGCCCTGGCGGCCTATTATTGCGGCGTCTTCGGGCTGATGCCCTGTATCGGCATTCCCATCGCTCTGGCTGGATTCATCCTGGGATGGATGGGTTTGCACTTTCGCCATCAAAATCCGGAGAGCCGCGGCGCCGCGCATGCCTGGGCCGGAATCATCCTGGGAGGCTTATCGCTGCTGGGACATGCGGCGTTAATCGTTGTCTTGGCCTTAACGTCTTAACGCGATCATCGAACGCTCAATAAAAACGGCGGGAACACATGCCGAAATTAGCTATCCTTCGTAAATCATCGGCGCAGGCGCATCACGACGGGATGCAGCCATCAAAAACCGCATACCGCCGGCCGGGATGGCTGTCACGTTTCTATGCCTATTGCTGGCATTTCAAAATCACGCGCAATGGACGCTATCTCATGCTGTCGCTGGCCGCGGCGCTCAGTGTGAGCGTGGGATCGTCGTCCTTTGATATTCCGCTTTATCAGATCGTCTTCGCGCTGAGCGGACTTTTGGCCGGCGCGTTTTGCCTAGGAGCGCTCAACCGGCCCCGGATTGAATTAAAAGGCGATCCTCCGCGGCGTATCACAGCCCGTGAAAACGCTGAAACGCCGATCGAAGTCATCAATCGCTCGCGCTTCCCTGCGCTGGAAGTGTCCGTCGGATTCGTGAAACTGCCGCCCGGCCTGGAACTGAAGGATTGCGATCAGTATACGCCATTGTTGCTCAGCGGAGAAAGCATCGCCATGCCCTTGACGTTGCGCGCGGCGCGCCGGGGATATTACGAACTGCCGCCCATGCTGGCCTATTCGTGTTTCCCGTTCAACTTGTTCCGCTTCGCCGCCCGGCGCCATCAGGGACGCAAAACACAACCCAGCGTGCTATACGCCGCGCCGCAATTCCGGCGGCTGACCAGCATCGACGTGCCGATGGGGCTGAAGTATCAGCCCGGCGGCATCGCGCTCACGTCGAATATCGGCGAATCGCCGGAATACATCGGCAATCGCGAATATCGCTATGGCGATCCGCTGCGGCGCATCGACTTCAAATCCTGGGGACGGCTGGCGCGGCCCATTGTGCGGGAATATCATGAGGAGTACTACTGTCGCATCGCGCTGGCGCTCGATACATTCGTGCCAGGAAGACGGCCAGAGCCGCAGGAAGGCTTCCCGCAACTGGAAGCGGCGATCAGCATCACCGCAGCCATCGCGGATGCCCTTTCTCGTGGAGAATATCTGATCGACCTTTTCGCCGCGGGACCGGAACTATACACCTTCCGCGCGGGACGCAACGTTGCGCACCTGGACAATATGCTGGAGATCCTGGCGTGCGTGGAGCCATGCCGTTTCAATCCCTTCGAAGCCATCGCGCCGCCCTTGGCCGAGGAACTGGGCAACATCACGACCATGATCGGCGTGTTTCTGGACTGGGACGAAACGCGCGAGCAGCTCGTGCGCGCAGCCGTTGAAGCGGGATGCAGCGTGAAACTCATCGTCGTCCGCAATAGCAAAACCACGCGGCCGCTCGATCAGGCGCTGGAATTTACCCAGGACGTGCGGCAGCTCAGCGCCGATGAAATCGAACGAGGCGCGTTGGAATCGCTATAGGACCGAAGCGTTACGCGTCCGGCTGCTCACCAGCGCCGGCTTGCGGCCGGGAGGCCAGCTCGCGGTCGAGCATGAACAGCGCGCCGGGCGCGTCTTTCGCCATCCGCAGCTGCTGCACGACCTCATCCACCGAGGATTCTTCCTCGACTTGCTCGGACACAAACCACTGCAGGAAATTATCCGTCGCGTGATCTTTTTCTTTCCGGGCGATGTCCACCAGCTTGTTGATGCTGTCGCTGATGAACTGTTCGTGTTTATACGCCGCTTCGAACGCATCGAGCGGCGACTTCCAGCCGTGCTGGGGTTTTTCAATCGCCACCAGCGTCACCTCGCCGCCGCGCTCATGCACGTAATCGAAAATCTTCATCGCATGCGCCAGTTCCTCCTGAGTCTGCTGGCGCATCCAAATGGCGAATCCTCGCAGATTGATCTGCTCAAAGTACGCCATCATCGATAAGTACAGATACGATGAAAAATATTCCTTATTGATCTGCTCATTCAGCGCTTTCTGCATGTTTTTCGTCAACATATCCATCCTCCTTAATTCGAGCGAAACAACCGCGCAGACTTCGACGATTGTGAGTGCTCTGGCGTTTTGCCGCTGTATTGAAATACGGACATATCAACATATTCAATAGGTGTTTGCAACGGATTTCCGGCATTCATCAAAAATTAATAAAATTGTGAAACTAGGAACAAGATGTTAGAGATGGAGATACGAATTACTGCAGAGATGACGGCGAAGCCGTTTCAGCGCCAGGCGCTTCGATCATGGCGTCCCGGATCGCCGCGCTCATACGCCGCAGATTACCCAGCACATCCCGGGCCAGCGGATCGAGCGCTACAATCCGTCCGTCAATGCCGCGCGCCAGAATTTCCGCGCTTTTTGGGTCAAATTGCGGTTGCACGAAGATTACTTTCACCCCATCCCGGCGCGCCTGTTTCGTCAACTCCAACAGACGGCGTGGCGTAGGCTGGCGGCCTTCGAGTTCCACGGCCTCCTGTTGCAAGCCGTAAGCGCTTAAAAAACAGCCAAATGCGGGATGATAGACATATACGCGGCGGCCATTGAACGGCGCCAAATCACGCTGGCATTCCGCATGCAGCGCCTCGATCTCATCGAGTAACGCCCGGAGATTCTCCCGGTATTGCGGCGCATGCGCCGGATCGACGTCGATCAGGGCCTGGGCGGTGTTTTCCGCGATGATCTTCAGCTGCGGCGGTCCGAGCCAGATATGCGGATCTTCAACCGTCTCGTCGTGATGATGATCTTCTGCATGCTGATGAACCTCGTGATCATGCGCTTCATGCTGCACGGCATCCTCCGCATCTCCCCCGGCGCCCTGACCCACATGTACGATCCGCGGCCCGGCGCCGTCCGGCGCGGCGTCGCGAAGCTTGCCGATCAAGCGGCTTTCGAACGGCATGCCGCCGATGTAGAACAATAAATCGGATTGACAGATTTCCATGATCTGGCGCGGAGACGGTTCATAGGTATGCGGTCCCTGACCGGGCTGCACGATCACGTTCACCTGGGCATATTCACCCGCGATGCGCTCCACCAGTTGCGCTTGCGGCGGGATGCTGACGCTGACCTGAAGCCGGGTATGCGCCGGTTTGATTGGTTTCTCTGGCGGCTGATCCTGAGCCAGCGCGCATATCGTCAGCGCGCTGTATATCAGCCATGCCGCAATCGTAGATCGTCTCATGCTTGGCGTCTCCTCGCACAAAATGATATTGTCTTATCAGTTGATAGCGCCTTCAAGCGAAATCGCCGCATCAAACCGTCAAATCCACCTTTGCCGTTCTGAGGTCGAAAAACTTTGACAGTGCGAACAACGCCCTTAAAATCCGCATGAGCTGTCCGCAACGCGCGGACCACGCGACTCAAAAAACCGGAATTACGGCTCTTCGATGTTTGGCATTCTTCAACGATATGTGCTGCGTGAAACGCTGGGACCGACGCTGCTGGGTTTGATCGTTTTCACCTTCATGCTCTTCACGGCCGAGCTCTTCGATCTGATGGACGCATTGCTGCGTCACGGCGTCTCGCTTTTTTCAATTCTGAAATTGTTCAGCTGCATTTTCCCCACGCTGCTGGCGCAAACAATTCCGATGGCGATCCTGGTCGGCGTGCTGATGGGTTTTGGCCGGCTCTCCGGCGAGTTGGAGATCATGGCCATGCGCACCAGCGGCGTGAACCTGACGCGGCTGATGGCGCCCGTGATGGCCTTCGCCGGAGTCGTCACGGTCATTCTGATCATGCTCAACATCTCATGGTTTCCCGCGTTGAACCGGACGATGAAACTCACGATCAATCAGATCGAATTCGAGGGGATGTCCAATCCCACGCCCGGCACACATTACGACGAGGATAGTTTCGGCGACAGCGAGCAGTCCTTCGACTTTTTCTACACTACCTACGACAAAAACGATCCGGAAAAACCGCTGAAGGACTGTTACCTGGTCGTCAAAAACTTCGCGCGCAACCAATACGACGGCGCCAGCAAGAACAAAACTGTGATCGCCGCCAAGAGCGCGAAAATCACCGCGATCCCGGAAAAACTCCAAATGCGCTTCATTTTTTACGACGGAGAGGCGCTTTCCATTAATCCCACAGAGCCTGATGCGACGCGCATCATGCGCTTTAACCGGCTCGAACGGATCATCGTCAATCCGCCATCGCGCCGGAAAAAGCCTAAAGAATTCAGCGTTGGAGAATTGAATGAACAAATCCGGGACGCGTATCATCCCAAACAACGCGGCGCCTTCCGTGTCGAACGGATCAAGCGTTTCTCCGTGCCGGTGGCCTGCCTGGCGTTCGCCTGGTTCGGCATTCCGCTGGCGATCCTGATCCGGCCGCGCGGCAAAGCGGCATCGTACTGCTTCACCATCGGGTTGATCTTTTTCTATTACATCCTGCTTCAATTCGGCGAACAGCTGGCTCAGAGCGACAGCATCCTCGTCGGACCTGTGGTTTTTTCGCCCAACATCATCCTCTTCGCGCTCGGCGCCTGGCTCTGGAAAAAAACGATCTACTCATGAACAGCGCCCTTCGATCCAGCATGAAAAAGAGCTTCCGCTTATCCTTCAAGCGGCGTAGGATGATCGCATGAAAAAGCCAATCTACTCCCGCTTCCAAAAAACGGCGCTGATCCTGCGGGATGAGCTCGCCATCGACCGTACGCTGCTGGCCAACGAGCGAACGCTGCTGGCCTACTTGCGTTCCGCCGTCGCCCTGATCATCGCCGGCGTCTCGATCATCCATTTCGCCCAAGCCGCCTGGTTTGGATTAGTGGGCTTGGCCTGTCTGCCAGCCGGCATCGTCGTTGGGATCATCGGTCTGGCTCGATTCCGCAAAATGAACCGCTCCATTTCACAGGTGCGCATGCATGCACATCCTGACACGGAGCAAAACACCGAAAAAGCCGCGGATTAAGATAATCAGGCGCCGATCACAGCTCTTATATTATCCAGCGCTTTGCTACATGAATACAGTTTTTCCGGCAAACGTTCGCCCTTGACAGTCGTTTCTCGCGCGGGCTGAATAACCGTCTTGGTTCGCCGGAAGAGGCGCACGCGCGCTGATTTTCCATGCAATGGAATCGGCGAGGAATCTAGGAGGAGAAAACAAAATATGGCAAGCATTTCCGTGACTGAATGCCGCGGCGGCCGCAAGCTGCTGATCGACGGCGATCTGTATGTGGTGCTGAAATACGAGCATCATAAACCGGGCAAGGGACGCACCGTGGTGCGCTTGAAAATGCGCAATATCAAAACCGGAAACGTGCTGGAGCGGACCTTCAGCCACTCCGACTCCGTGGAAGAGGCGGATATCACCACGGCGAAAATGCAGTATCTGTACGCGCAGGAAAATAAACATATCTTCATGGACTTGGAGTCGTATGAGCAGATTGAGATCGACGACGAGTTGCTGGGGATGCAGGTCAACTTCATGCAGCCGGAAATGGAAGTGATGGTGACGCTGTTCGAAGGAACCCCGATCGGCGTGGAAATGCCGCAGAAGATGGATTTCGAGGTGACCGACACCATGGACGCCGTGCGCGGCAACACCGCGACAAACGTGACCAAGGACGCCACGATCGAGACGGGATTCGTCGTGCAGGTGCCGCTGTTTGTCAAAGTCGGCGACCGGATTCGCATCCGCACGGAAGACGGCACATACGTCGAGCGCGCGAACTAAACGGCGATCATCCGGAAAGAGGCGCCGGAATTTCTTGTTGTGATGTCACGGAGATTGTGATATAATAAAATTTTATGCATTGATCGGGTGACAATACGTTTGGCAATAGACATCGGCAGGGACGGCGGCGTTTGACGGCCGTCCCGCAAAAAACAGGAGAATCTGGAAATTCACTGAATCATTATGACGGGCATATTTTCACGCGGAAAACGTTGTTTATGATTTTTGCATTGACCCCTTTCCCCAGATGCAGTACTCAATTCAGCCTGAATTTCAGTTCGAAAAACAAAGAAAAATAGGTCCGATGAATGTATGAGGAATCAAAGCATCAGGCTTCCAAGCCTGATGAAATGATGGAAAAGACGGTGGATGAATCAACCGCGGCAGACGCATCAGCGTCTGAAAACAAGGAATCAAGAACGGAAAACGATGCCATGAACGAGTTGCAGTCTTCCCAAAAGCCGGAAGAGACGGTGAGCGCTACGCCTGCGCCGGAAACCGCTTCACCGGAGCCGGCAAACGAAGTCAACGCCGAGGAAGCTCAGGCCGATGCGGCCAATCCCGCAAGTCCCGGCGTCTCCAACATGGAGCCGGCGCTTGACGAAGCGGATCCCGAAGATCCCGAGAACGCCTCCGCTGAGGAAGAAGGTCCGGATGAATTCGCGGAAATGCTGGAGAGTTCCCTGAGCCAGATCAAAAAGTACCGCACGGGGGACATCATCAGCGCGCGCGTTGTGGCGCTGGAGAGCGAATGGGCGCTGCTGGACTTCGGCGAAAAATCCGAAGGCGTAATCGCGCTGACCGAATTCACCGACAACAAGGGAAAAGTCCATCTGAACGTGGGCGACGAACTGGCGGTGATGGTGACCGGCCGCGATGATGAAACCGGCCAGCTCACTGTTTCGCATAAGCGCGCGCAAGAGCGCGTGGGCTGGGAATCGGCGCTGGCGTCGAGCAAAAACGGCGCCGCCGTGAAAGGCCGCGTAATCCGCGTGGTGAACAAGGGTGTGATCGTCAACATCGGCATCGACGCCTTCATGCCCGGCTCGCAGATCGACGTGCGTCCGGTGAAAAACATGGAGGAATGGATCGGCCGCGACGTGGAAGTCTGTGTGCTGGATTGCGATCCAAAAAACCGCAAGTGCATCGTTTCACGCCGTAAAGTGGAAGATTCGCGCCGCCAGGAAGCCGCCAGCGAACTGCTCGATTCGCTTAAGGCCGGCGATGAACGCCTGGTCGTCGTGAAGAAAATCATGGACTTCGGCGCGTTCTGCGATCTGGGCGGCATCGACGGCTTGATTCCGCGCTCCGAACTCTCCTGGGACGTCAATCCCAATCCGGCCGACATCCTCAAAGTCGGCGACGACCTGAAGGTCAAAATCATCGACATTAACCTCGAAAAGCGCAAAATCGCGCTCAGCCGCAAGCAGATGCGCCCCGATCCGTGGGAAAGCATCACGGCGGAATATGAGGCGGGACGGACCGTGAAGGGCGTCGTGGTGCACGTCACGGCGTTCGAGGCATTCGTCTCGATTGAAGAGGGCGTCACGGGCCGCGTGCATCATGAGGACCTGACGTGGGCCAAGGGCCGCGTGAAAGTCAACGATCACCTGAAAGTCGGCGATCCGGTGCGCTGCCTTGTGCTCGACATCGATCACAAGCGCCGCCGCCTGAAACTCGGCGTCAAGCAGCTCGAAGCCAATCCGTGGCAGACCATCGAGGACGATTTCCCGATTAAAAGCACAGTGACGGGTGAGATCGTCTCGCTGACGAACTTCGGGGCCTTCATGCGGCTCAACGAATTTATCGACGGCTTGATTCACGTCACCGACATCACATGGGACCGCAGCATCCGCGATCCGAAACAGGCGCTGAAAGTCGGCGACACCGTCGAGGCGATGGTGCTCAGCATCGATAAAGAAAAACAGAAGATCAATCTAGGGCTGAAGCAACTCGAGGAAAGCCCGTTCGTGGCCTATACGCGGCTGCACAAGCCGGGCAGCCTGGTGGAAGGCAAGGTCGTGAAGCTTCTCGATTTCGCCGTCGTGCTGGAACTGGCGTCCGGCGTAGAGGGCTTCATCCACGTCTCCCAGCTCTCCGATGAACGCGTGGAAAAACCAACCGACATGGTAAAGGAAGGCGACCTCTTGCAGGCGCAGATCAGCAAGATCGACAACAAGCGCCGCCGCGTGGAGCTTAGCCGCCGCGCGATGATCCGTGAGCAGGAGCGCAAAGAGATCGAACACTACGCTCAGGGCGCTCAGCCCGCCGGACAGACCTTCGCGGAGTTGTTCGACGGATTGAACATCCAAACCGTAGATGGCGCGCAACCGGCGCCGAAAGCCGTTAAGGAAGAACCGGCGCCGGCGCCGAAGCCGGAACCGGAGTTGGCGGAAACCGAACCGCCCACGACGTCTATTTATGCTCCGAAACAGGCTGATGCCGCGCCCGTTTTGCAGGAGACCGGGCCTGCGCAGGAAGCAACCGCGTCCGCGACAAAAGCCCCGGCTCCCGCAGTCGAAGATGCCGCAGCGCCACAGGACTTACTGAGCTTCGCTTCCGCGACGGAAGAAGCAACGCCAGTCACAGCAGAAGACGATACACAGCCTTCGCTCCCCCTGGAGACGAATGAAACGGAAACCGCCGACAGCGAGGAAGAGAAACAGCCTGAGGCGTAATCCACTCTGTAAAAAGACGACAACGCCGCGCGAAACAAATACTCGCGCGGCGTTTTCTTTTCTCTGATTCTGACGGACTATTTTCCTATCACGCTTGCAGCATTTTCGTCAGCAGGCGGTCCAATGCGTTGGCGAAACGCTGGAAGTCCTTCTGCACATACGGCGGCGGTCCGCCGCGCTGCTCCAGCGTATGCGAACGCAATTCCTGCATCAGATTGCGCGTCGCCAGTTTTTCGCCGATCGATGCCGCATCGTAAATCTGCCCGCGCGGATCGATCGCCACGCCGCCTTGCTTCACCACTGCGTCCGCCAGCGGGATGTCCGCCGTGACCGTCAGATCGCCTGCGCGCATTCGCTCCAAAATCTCCTTGTCCGCCGCGTCCGCGCCAGAATCAACGATGATTAATTCCACATCGCCCCCATCTTCGGGAAGGTTCATTGTTTGCGCGCACACCATCCGCACTCCCACGCCGCGACGCTGCCCCGTGCGCATGACCAGCTGCTTCACCGGCCGCGGGCAGGCGTCGCCGTCGATCCAGATCAACGGCGCAGCGGAAAGAGAATTGGCATCAGCCGCGCTCATTGCTTCTGCGCCTCCTCCAGCATTTCGCGCAGCCTTCGCTGATGTTCACGGACGTAGGCATCCCATAAATCCTGACGCACGTATAATTTCAAAAACACCGCCGGGCGCAGGCCATACAGGCTGACGGCGTATTGATCGCGCAAAGTCTGCTTCACATCCGGTTCCAGCTCGCTTTGCACGATGATAATCGCCGCATCCGCGCGATCCGGCGGCTGAGAGTGATAGCCCACGCGCGCATAGCGGCGCAAATACCACGGCAACGGCCAGTAATCCGGACCGTCGGAGATGACATGCATCGGCATGCGCTCGTGTTCCGAATGCAACTCGCTCAGCTCGCTGATCAGCCGCGTCATCGCCGTCAAATCCGGCGACGTGTGCGCATAGACATACGGATTGCGAAAGTCCGCCGCATAGCGCGTCGTGCCCAGCCGCGTTTGATCCAGCAGCATCCCGGCCGCGGCCAGCGCCACGCACCACACCAGAAGCCGCCAGCGCCAATCCGGCGAGATAATCCGCGCCGCGAAACAAACTCCGATCCCGCTGAGCAACGCCAGGCCATGCAGCGCGCCCAGCATGCACCACGGCGTTTTATACGGAATCAGCGAATATGCCAGCAGCAAGAGCGTTGTCATCACCGCCAACGCGCGCGTCAGCCCCGGAGACGTTCCCTTCGGCAACCATGACCGGCGCAGCGCCGCAAGCAGACCCAATGCGCCCAGCAACGCCAGCGGCGCCTCGCTGAACCACATCCCTGCGCCGTTTTTGAAATAGATGATGCGTTCAAGATAGAAGGTCCACGGATGCCGATGAGCATCCGCGTCCGCCAGACCGCGTCCGATGTATTCAAGATACGCCTGCAACGAGCGCGGCAGATTCCCCCAGTTGGTGAACGGCATGGTGAACGCCGCCGTCCACAATGCCGTGAATCCCAGCAAAAACCACGGCGCGCCGCGCCAAAGCATGGCGGCGGGAGAAACCGTTCGCTGTCCGGCGGATTCATCCTCCGCTTCTAACGGCACGGATGGCCGCCGTTCCAGCGCAATCGCGACCGCCGCGCCCGCGATCATCGCCAGCCACACGATGACCGCCGTCTCCTTGGTCGCGCCCATCAGCGCCGCGCATGCGCCGCAAAGCAACGCCCAGCCGCGATTGTTCGACGCCGTATATTTCCATCCGCTGAGCAACGCCGCAAACGTGAAAAAGACCAGCGGCGTTTCGTGGATATAATAGCGGCTGTAATACGTCAATCCATGCGACACGGCCGTAAACAGCGCAGCCCACAACGCCGGCCAGCGCCCGAGCGCTCCGCCCGCCAGCAGCGTCAGCGCCACGATCCCCACGCCGAACGCCGCCGGCACAGCGCGCAAGGTCCACTCGTCCATCGCGACGTATTTCTTGACGCCTCGCGCCCAAAACACCGGCGCCGCCGCCAGATGCAACACCGGCCCATGATACTCCGTCGCGTCGTATTCGTAATCTCCGCTTTCCAGCAGGATTCCCGTGATCGCCGCCTGCACGGCCTCGTCCGTATGCATCGGCCGTTCATCCAGCGCGTCAAAGCGCAGCCATACGGCCAGCGTCACGACTCCCGCCACGGCCAGATAATACGCCAGTTCCTGCCAGAATGTTTTGCTCGTTTCGCTCATGATCATCTTCGCCGATCATTCCGGGGAACCGGTCTCCCGGTCAATCGCTAAAAAAACATTTAACGCAAAGGCGCAGAGACGCAAAGAGCGCAACGGCATTCAACATGATGAACTTAACGAATCAATAGTGTAAAAGCATACAATCCAAAAAACCTTTGCGCTCTTTGCGTCTCTGCGCCTTTGCGTTGAATCCAGTTTATTTTTTTGACACGCATCCGGCGTTGTGATTCGCTTTTCATCGCACAGCAAAACCCTTTTCCTGTGTCTGCGTTGAACGAAGGGAATGCCTTCATGCCGGATCCACTAAACGGTGAAACAAAGCATCTGAAATTCATCCGCCTGGCCATTGGGTGCGCATTCCTGCTGTCATCGGCCGCCATCATCGCCGCGGCGCGAGGCGACTTATGGCTCGATGAAATCTGGTCGCTGGCCTTCGCGCACGACGCCCGGTCGGCCGCGGATATCTTCCTGCACTATCACCATGACAACAATCATCCGCTGTGCACTCTATTCCTGTATTGCGTAGGGGAGCCGGACTGCCTCTACGTCTATCGTCTCTTATCCGTGCTATCCGGCATCGGCGCCGTGTTGCTTGCCGGCTTCGTGGCAAAGGAAGAGTGGGGGTATCCCGAAGCGTTGTGCAGCGTCGTGCTCATCGGGTCATCCTATCCCCTGCTGCTCTATTTCTCAGAAGCGCGCGGTTATGCTCCGGCGATCTTCTTCGGTTTGGCGGCCTATGCGGCGTTGCGCCACAATCTGCGCAGCCGGCATTGGGCGACCCTTGTTCTGTTTTGGCCGGCTTCGATCCTGGGCATGCTCTCCCATGCGACTTTTATCATGCTGAGCGCGTCGCTTTTTTTGGCAAGTCTGGCGCATCAAGTTCAGGCGCACGAATCGATCCGGCGGGGAATCATGCGACTTCTCGCTCAGCATTACGTTCCGCTGACGTTCTTTGCGTGGTGGTATGTTTTTTACCTGAAGGACATGGAAATCGGCGGCGGACCGGTCTATCGCACATGGGCGGTGATCGGACAGGCGTCGGCGCTGATTTTTGGCCTTCCAGACGCCGTCGCATTCCATGTGGCAAACATCACGGCATTCCATGCCGTAGCGATCATCTTCATCCTGCTCGTTGTTGTTCCGGGCGTTGCGATCCTCTACTGGCGACACGACTTGCAATGGATTTTTTTTCTCGCCATGCTGCTCATCATGCCTGCGGCGATGTTGATTCTGTCGCGCCCGAAATTCCTCTATTTCAGGTACTTCATCATTTGCTTTCCGTTTTTCCTGCTGCTGCTGGCGCAGCTGGCATGTCATTGCAGCCGGCTATGCCCGCCGCGCTGGCGCTGGCTGGCCTTTGCGCCGATTGTGTTGGTCGTCGCGGGACAAATTCCTCGAGACTATCATTTGCTTGTGACTGGCCGGGGGGATTATTCCGCCGCGCTCGAATACATCCTCGCAGCTTCACCGGACGGCCCGATAACCGTCGGCAGCGACCACGATTTTCGCAACGGGATGGTCATTGGATTTTATGCACATCGCATAACCGGCGGAGAGCGTCTGCGTTATCTTGATCAATCCCGATGGCTCGTTGAATCGCCCGAGTGGATCTTCGCGCACAATCAGGATCGGACCTTCCAGCCGATCCAGGAACACGCGCTGAAAGGAATCGGCGTCTATCGCCTGATCAAGGTCTTCCCCTTTTCGGGAATCTCCGGATGGAACTGGGTGCTATACCGGCGATCATTCGAACCGCCAGCGCCATAAGCGGAAAATTGCATTTTAAAACACGCAACGGCCGCTTATTCTTTCGATTTGCCGTAGACTTCGAGTTCGATGATGTGATTCAGCGAATTCGAGGTGTTGCCGTTGGTGTAGGAGCGGACATAGCGCGCGGTTTCGCCGTTCACCGCGATCACGCGGCCGGTGTTATTATCCACGTACTCCATGTCCTCGCCCACGCCCAAACCAGACGAATCGTCGTGGTCGTTGTTGAACACAGTCCGCACGTTTGAGGTGAACGCATCGTCGTCCGCCAGTTGAATCACCACGTCCTTGTAGGCGCGCGGTTCGCCGTGATAGTGCCACACCGCGACGGCCCAGATTTCGCGCGGCGTTTCCAGATCGACCTGCACCCATTGCGCGCCCGGATCGAACTCGACGAAACTGCCGTCTGTGCCGGCCTTGTCACCGTCAGTGACCATCTCCAAGTCACCGACGAACGGCTCGGAACTGGCTGTCACGGGTTTGCCGGCCGAAATCAGCTGCGTTCCTTTCGGCGCCTTCACCGGCTCGCGCTTGGCGGTTCGCGGCTCCAGGTTGTCCGACTCCAGATTTTTCGGCGTGCCGGTGAACAGTTCCGTGGGAAATTCAATTTCCAACACCACCTGATCGTCTGTCTCCGGCGCAGACTCAGTCGCCGCCTCTTCTCCGGCCCAAGCCGTTGAAGAAAGCGACAGCGCAATGATCGCGCAAAGAATTCGATTCATCCATGTCCGCAGATTCATTTCTATTGTTCTCCTTATCATCTCAAACCTTCGCATCATTGTGGCGAGGGCGCGTCGCCAACGCCGCCAGTGTGAAAACAACCAGCAACGCGATGCCCTTATATTTTAAATTGCTCCAAAGCACATAGACGCTGCAAATCCCACTTAAAACAGCTGCAATAATCATCAGTAAATTCCATGCCAGCCGCGCGTTGCCTGAAGGCAGCTTGTCGCCAAGCATTCTCTTATTGTTCATCAGCAGGAGAAATGTGAAATATGCCACGGGCAACAATACCATGCCGAAATTCGAAGTCGGCACCACCAGCCAAAAGGGAACAGCGGCGCCCCACAACATCGCGCCGGCAAATCCCGACAGCCCCGGCAGCAGGCAGGCGATCAGGTATGGCGCGCCTTTCGATTCCAATCCCAGCATCTCACAAACCGTGAAGCCGTTGATCAACATCAGAATAATGATCGTCGAAATCGCCATGCCTAATACGCCGATGCCAAACACTTTCTGCGCAAAAAATTGCCCCGTCACCGGTTTCAGCGAATTCGCCAGCGTGTCCGCGTTCCGCTTCACCAACAGCGCCGCCATTTTCTTGTCCGCGGCAGGCAATGCCGCCACTTGTTCGCCGATCCTCGCCTTTTGCTCTTCTGCGCTCAGGCCATCAATCGACGCAATGAAATTTGCATCGGCCTTCACGCGCTTCACGGCGTTGGCTGTTACGCTTGCCGGTGGATTCACCAACTGACCATTCTGATAACTGGCATCCGGCGCGCCGTGAAACTGCGTGGCTGCGGCGATCACGACGCATCCTGTGGCCAGCACAAAGGGAATGAACAGACCCGTGCTGAGATCGAAAATCGCCAAACCGCGAAAATCCTTGTCCCATCTTTTCTTCAGCATTGAATAGGGCAGCAGAAAAGTCATATTGATGCCAACCGCCGTTGCGACCGCCGTGATCACAACCTTGCGCAAGGAGTCCATCCATAACCCGGTCCAAAACTCCCGGTATTCCGGAGCACATGCGTCGATGGCTTGCTGGATCGTGGCCGATGGCGCGAAGAGCATGCCCGGTTTGGGGATCAATCCGCTGAAGATCGCGCCCCAGTCCAGCGCGCCCTTCATCGTCATCTTGAACACTACAGCGAAAAAACTAACTACAATAATCCCCACCATAACCTTCAGCACGATCTCGAAGGCCTTGATGCCCTTGCTGCCTTTGTCGTACATGAACACGACGCCGGAAGTGACGATCAGGAAAAAAAGGCCGATGGCCCAACTGCCGCCCGATCCGTCCAGCGACGGGATCAGGTTCTGCTGCACCGCCGCCGTGCCCAGCGAAAACTGCGGCATGGCCCAGACCAGATTCGCCATCAGCGTGGCGATGGCCCAACCCCATCCCAGCACGGGACTGACGTTCCGGTTGATCGCCTGAAACGGACGCTCGCCGGTGGATAGCGTGACAAAGGCGATTGCGCTGAGCATGATTACGCCCATGATCATCGCCAAGGGTTGCAGCCACATGAATGACAATCCGCCCAGCACGCCCAGATACAACGCGCCGCCCAAGGATCCACCGCCCAATGTGATCGCGCTTTGCAGCCAGCCCGGTCCGGACAGCCGCGTGTAAGCACCCAGCACGGCCAACGGTCCCCGCTGGCGCGCGCTCAAAATCATTTCACGTTCCTGCTCGGAAGTCGCCATATCGGCAGTGTTCGTATTCACCCGATTCGCAGTCTCATCCGCCATTCTACAAGTCCTCCAAAAGAAATCGCCTGCCTGGCAGGCATGTCATTCAATTTCCTGAATCCGCAAATTCCGCCACATCACCTGCAATCCCGGACGGCCTTGATGCACTTGCAATCCGATGATCCCCTTCGGCGTTTTGTCATCCTTCAAATCCGCCGCCGCAACGTCGTTGAGCCAAGTCTTGAGCGAGCCGCCGATCGCCTCCACGCGCACCTTGTTCCATTCGTTTTGTTTGAACGCGCCTTTGGTTTTCTCCACGAAAGATTTTTCCGACGCTGCATCGCCGCGAACCGGAACCAGCCACTCGCGGCCGCGCTCTTCATAAATGCCCGCCGACCAGGCTCGATCCGACGGATCGATCTCAATCTGATAGCCGTATACAAACTCGCGGCCGCGATCATCCGTCTCATAATGGCTGCGAATCTGCACACCGGAATTCATCGCGGAATCCACCTTGAATTCGTATTCCAAAATGAAATCGCCGTATTCCTTATCGGTGCAGAGAAAGCCATTATGCTGGCGGCGAACCACCGTGCCCACGATGGCGCCGTCCACGACTTCATATTCCATTTGTCCGCCGTGCCGCGTCCAGCCATCCAGAGTTTCGCCGTCGAACAATGCGACCCATCGCCCCTTGCCGGTGTTTGCTGTTTCTGATGTCGCCGCAGTTTCCGTTGTTAACGTCGTTTTCTTCATCGTCTCAGCGGCGCCGGCGTCATCCTCGCTTTGCACACTCATTGAAATCAGCAACGTCGCAATTAAAATTAAACCAAAATGCTTGTCCATGAATCTCGCTCCTTCTGTTTCATGCTCATCATAGTCACTCTAACGCATTGGCTTTCGGGCGGGAAAAATCAATGCTTTTTTCCGGTTTCCGGCGATTCCGCCTCATCCTTTTCCTGCAACATCGATTCATATTCCAACGGATGATCCGCTTTCAATTCTCCCAGCGGAATCTTTCCATGCAGCCAGGTCAAGGAGCCCGGGAATTTCTTTGGGTTGAAGTGTACGTTGTAAAAGTGCCATACGAATAGCGCCAGCGTGGCAAGCACGGCTTCGTCCGCGTGCACTTCCGCCGCCAGCCGGTATGGCAGCCAGGGCGCGACGCTCGCGGCAAGCTGGTCGAACCAAAGCACAAGCCCGGTGCCGATCATGATCACGCAGCCCCAATACACGGCCCAGTAATCGAACTTCTCGTAATATGTGTAGCGCCCGAATTTCGGCCGTTCCTCGCGCAGGCCAAGGAAATACATTGAGTTCTGCGTTACGTCGGCCACATCTTTCCAGCGCGGCAGCAACAGCCAGAATTCGCGGCGGCCCTCGCGCGTGAAAATAGTGAATAGAGTGTGATACAGCGACACCGCGATCAGGGCTGAGGCTGCGATGCGATGAATCACTCGAATCGCGTCGATCCCCTCAAAGTCCTGACTCCACCAGAATAGCTCCGGCCGGCCCATAAACCAAAGAAACGCGCCCGTGAAAATCAAAGTCAGCACCGCAAGCAGCAAAACCAAATGTTGAATGCGATACTGCAAACTGAATCGCTGCGCCATTTCCGGCTTTTCGTATGAAGCGCTCATTATATTGATTCACCACAGAGCGCACAGAGGATCACAGAGTTTGTCTTCTAAAAGTCATTCTGTGTCCTTCGTGGCTCTGTGCGAGGATTTAACTGCTCCATAATCTTCGGATCATTCGAATTTTCCATTTTGAACTTGTTTAGGATTTCAGATTTCGAATTCATATTTCAAGTTTTTGACCGGCGCACTAATTGCTGGATCAAATCCGCCAGAATATGCAAAATCAGCAGCGTCATGGTCACGATGATCAGCCATTTGAACGCCAGGCCTACGCGCACGTATTCCAGCTCGTACTCGCCCTGCATGTCGATCTGCCGCGAACTCGGAGCCGGACTCGCCGTCGTCGTGCCGTCCACCGCGACCTTGCCGAAAAAGAACGGCGAGTTGTCCGCGTGGCAATCGGTGCATTCCAGCGCCCCCATCGATTGCCCTTCGCCGCGCACATCATGCGCCAGCGGCCAGGAGTATGACGCCGCCGCCGGATGCTCGAACGTATCCACGGATCCCGCATGGTTCAAATGATGCGCCACACCGCCGCTGACGAACACCGCCTTGCTCGTTACGCTGTCGTCGAACGAGGCTTGTAGCGCTTGCAGCGCCGTTGCGATCTCTTCCGAGCCCAACGGCTCCCAGCCTTTCAGAGCCTCTTCATCTTCTTCCGTCTCCTGCGGCGCCTTCAGCGCATCTTCCAGCGCCTTGTTCACCTGTTCGATTCCCAGCGGCGCAATCGCATCGCCGACCATCGCGCCCCAAAACGACGGCCAGATCATCCGGTGCACGCCGATTTTTCCGTTCTCCTGCCTCACGAATACAGGCTCCGTGATATATGGCGGATCGGACGGCGAACGATGCTCCTGCGCAAGCCCCAACGCATGGGCCATGGCCGTTTGCACCCGGTACGTCCGGTCTCCCGGCCAATTGCCGCTATGGCAGACCGTGCATTCCAGCTCCTCCAGATGCACAATCGGCAAATCTTCATGATCCGCAAGCGGCGCACCGAGACGACCGGCCGTTGCCGGTTGCGTCTCGCCTTCCTGCTCGATGTGGCAGGCGCGGCAAGTCAGCGTGCCCGCTGTCACGCGCAGCGAACCGGCGCCGGTCTCGCCCTCGTAGCCGCGCGACATCGCATGATCCAGCCCATGCCGATGACAATCGACGCAATGCATCCCAGCGCGCAGGTGCACGTCTTTGTCACGCTGAAATCGAGGCGGCAGGCTCGGATCCGCGCCGTGCGTCGAGTGGCAGAAATAACATCGCTCATCCTTAGGCGCGCGCACGATGTCGAAATACGCCTGCCCTTGATCGTCGAATAAATACCGGCGGTATTTTGTCCGCGGCAGTTGCGCCGCGCTGGTGAAGTCGTCCGGATCGTAATTGTCCGGCAAATTTTCCGCATAGCCCATTACCGAGGCTAATCCTGAGGCAGCGACAGGCGCCCACTTGAAATTCTGATGCGCAATCATGCTCGCACGCAGATCCGCACTGTAGCGCATGTTTCCGCTATGGCAGATCAGGCAGTCGTTTTCCAGCGCGCCGCTGATTTTCCAGCGTTCCTTTGCCGCGCCGTGATCATCAACGTCATGCCCGCCCAACGCCAGAATGTCCGCCGGCACGTCGAATTCCTCGAATTCGTCGAGCGCCTTTTGCGCGCCGCTGTCCGCCGCTGTGTTTTGCTTTTGCTGAAAGATCGGCCCGCCAGGCAAATGCCGGCCAAAACGCAAGGCGAACTGCCAATCCGTCAGGCCCAGCGCCGACGGGCGATACGTCCCCGGCCATTCGCGATAGGAAAGCGGCAGCGCCGTGCGCGTCGCCGGATCGGTCCAGATCCACGGCTCGCCTTGGCGGCCCGGCGCGATGTCAGTCTCTCCGGCGTTGAAGTGCCAGCCCTCGTTGACATCATCCACATCGTGACACTTGCTGCACGTCGCCGCGGGAGAATACGGCTCGCCAAATTCCCGTTCCTGCGGGGCGATCTTTTCGCCGTCCGCGTCGTAGATGTTGATCAGATGCACATAAGGCGAGCGGCTGTCTGTGCGATAATCGTCATCCTCGTCGCACAGGCCAAGTTTCGTAAACATCAACAACACCGCTGCAATGAAAAAGAGGGAACGCTTTGACATCGTCATATCGCATCATCCTTGGAAAAGCGCCATGATGCAAAATCTTGGCAATTCATGGCGTCCGCCGCAAGCACAGAAGGAGAAACGATCAGCTTTTTTTCCAATGCAAACCCTCCCACGCCCCAAAAGTTCTCAGCCATGGATCGCCGTTTTGTTGGTCCAATAAAATAGCGCGCACGCCGGGATGCGCGGCGCAATACGCCGCAATCGCCTCGTCGGACATCAACAGAAACGCAGTCGATAATGCGTCCGCCTCGGCCGCTCGCGGCGCCACAGCCCAAGCGCCCAGGCGGCGGGCCGGATCGCCAGTCTCCGGATTCAGCACATGCGGACGATCCGCCGTGGATGAAGCCGCCACGGCGCAATCCCGCGCGATGAATGACGCCAGCGGCTCGTTTTCCAGACGCGGATCGCTCACCGTCATCGGCCAACCCTCCAAGCCCGGCGCAGCGCCAACGGCCAGCATCACGCTCTCGCCGCCGTTCAAAAAAAACGGCGAGACGTCCATCGACCGTAAAACTTCCGCTCCTATATCAAGCGCAAAGCCTTTGCCGATGCCGCCCAGATCAAGCCGCACACCGTCCGCCAACAGCCCCACGATCAGCGAATCCTCATCAATGGAAATCAGGTCCATTCCCACGACGCCCGGTCCGTCCGGTTCGTCCGGCGCAACGCCTCCCGCCGGTTCATCACCCTCGGCATCCCAAGGTTTGCGACCGGTCAACAATGCCCCCACGGTCGGCTCGAACGCGCCGCCGGTCTCCTGCCAGACCGTTCGCGCGCGCGACAGGCAGTCCAGCGTCAGCGGACTCACTTTCACCGCCTCGCCCGCGCACAACGCGTTGATCCGCGAAATGTCGCTCGTAGGAATGAAATAGCTCAAGGCTCGTTCGACTTGATCGATTTCATGGAAGACCAGCGCCGCCATTTCCTGCATCGCCGCGGGACTCGGCGCATCCAGCAAAACATCAAACACCGAGGCCATCGCCCGATGCCGGTATCGCGCCAAAGGATGCTCCAATGCCGTATTGTTGATTCGTTGAACCTGCTCGATAGAAAAAATTTCGCTCATCATACTCGTAGGGCGGGCCTTGACCCACCATCGTGATTTGCTGTTCTGGTAAATGGCGGGTCGAGGCCCCCCCTACACGAATAGATGACTCAGGCTTTAAAATCTTCCGGTTTGAACTCGATCTTGCCGCCCGCCTTCGCCGCTTGATTGGCCTTCAACACCGAAACCGCAACGGCGTACGCCTCCTCCGCCGGACAGGTCAGTTCCGCCTCGCCGCGAATTGCCTTCAGAAAATTCTCAATATGCAATTGATGCGGATTCTTATTCATCTCCGCCGTCAGCTGGCCCGCATGGCCCTCGGCGGCTTTGCTGCGTTGCGGATCGATTTTCATCCCGCCTTCATCCGCCTTGGTCTCGGCCTGCGACGCTTCATCCAGCCATTCCGGCGCCGCCGCGCTGGCTTCCTTGAAGAACGCATTCTTTTTCGTCAACTCGGAGATGATCAACGAGCCTTTCGGACCCATGAATTGCTCGAAAAACAGCCCGTGGCTGGTGCGCAAATCCACCTGGTAGGATCCCAGCGCCACGCCCCACGGCTGCTTGTACTCATATATCGCGATCGTATGGTCGAACGATTCCGGCGTATAACCCGCGTTGTTCGCCTTAGCCTCGCTCAGCGCGAACTGGTTGCCGCCAACGGCATAGACGCTGCTCGGATTCATCCGCTGGAACCAGTTAAACACGTCGATCTGATGCGAGCCCAGGTCGGTCATCGGACCGCCGGAATACTTCTCAAACCAGCGCCATTCGTAGAACTCCTCCATGGAGCCGTAGCCGTATCGCGCCAGATAATCCTTCGTCATGCCATACTTGGACAGCATGTTCGACGGCAGCGGCGTGATCGGCTTGCGCTGGTTCCACTGGCCGTTCATCGTCACGATGTCGCCGAAAAATTTCTCTTTATGCATCAGGTTGTAGGCGTGCTTGTAATACGGATTGCTGCGGCGCTGATGGCCGATCTGCAGCAATTTGCCCGTTTTACGGGCCGTCTCCACCATGCTGCGCGCCAGGGATAGATCGTTGGACATCTCCTTCTCGCAATACACATGCAGTCCGGCATTCAGACAGGCGTTCGTATGTTCATGATGCACGAAGTCCGGCGTGGCGATGATCACGGCGTCCAGATCGCTTTCCTGCGCCAGCATTTCCTGGTACGTCGCATAAAATTTCGTTTCCTGCTTCGCCGCCTTGCAATACGCCTGCGCGCGGCGCGAGCTGTATTCCCACATGTCGCAAACCGCCTTGACGCGCAATGGAACGTCCGTGATCTTCAAGGCGTCGCCCAGCAAAATCTTTCCCTGCCGTCCTGCGCCGATCAACGCGATATTCAACGCGTCCGATTTCCCCGCATCCTGCGCGCGCAGAATCGCCGGCGCCAAAGCCAGTCCGGCTCCGGTCAGCGCCGCTGAGCGAATGAATGAACGCCGGCCAATGCCGGATAGAACCGCCTCTTGTTGCTCTTGTGCCATTACGCAACCTCGCTTCATCGAGTGAAAAATGTTTCCGTCTGTTAAGACCCGTTTCCGGCGATGCGAGTTAGTCTCGCGAAAAAAAAGATTCAACGGGACGTTCGTTCTCCGTTTCTTCAACGTCAACAGCGGATCATCGAGGATAATCATGGCGGCTCAAAATTCCAGCGTCAAGCACAACGCCCCGGCAATGCAGATCAATCAAGCGCGCCCTTGGAATGACGCCTCGATTTCGCTTGACCCGTTATCAATCGAGCCTTACTTTTGCAGCTTCAAGCTTAAGCGACCGCCAAGAAGTCCATGCGGTTGATCCGGATCGCCGACAAATACGATGGGCCAACCAAAATCCGCCAATATCACCTGGGTCGACGGCAAAATCCAGCGCGCAGACCGTGAAAAGCTGCTCGGTCAGCGCGGCGCGCTCCTTTGGTTCACGGGGCTATCGGGCAGCGGCAAAACCGCCATCGCACTCGATCTGGAGCGCAGGCTGTTGCAACGCGGCAAACTGTGCTATCGCCTCGATGGCGACAACATCCGCTTCGGTTTGAACCGCGATCTGGATTTCTCGCCCGAAGGCCGCGAGGAGAACATCCGCCGCATCGGCGAGGTCGCCAAGCTCTTCGTTGATGCGGGCGTGATCGTCGCCGCCTGCTTCATCAGCCCCTACCGCAACGACCGGCGGCGCGTACGCGAACTCTTTTCCAATCCGGAAGATTTCATCGAAATTTACGTTCAGGCGCCCCTGGAAGTCTGCGAACAACGCGATCCCAAGGGGCTGTACCGCAAGGCCCGCGCCGGGGAGATCGCCGACTTCACCGGCATCCATCAGCCCTATGAGGCGCCTGAGACGCCAACCCTGACACTCAACACCGCAGAGGAATCAGTAGAGCAATGTTCCGCCCGCATCATCAGCCACCTCGAAGCCTGCGGTTGCCTTTGTGGAAACGGCAAACCCGCCGAAGACAAATAATAATCCGTCGAGCTAATTTAAAAATAGGCCAAACGTCGAATTTTAAAGACATCAATTGGAGAGTCTGCTTGATTCAGCCCCAGCCTTACGCCAA
>JAFGJS010000084.1 GCA_016928995.1 Candidatus Sumerlaeota bacterium
CATCCAGTCGAACACTTCACGCCGGTCCAGCACGCCGATCACTTTGTCGCCGCCGCTCCCCTCGGTCACCGGGGCCTTGCTGAAGAGCCATTCGGCGCTGCGCGATTTGACTTCGTGCAGCGTCATGTCCGCCGGCAGCATATAGACCACCGTGCGGGGCGTGACCAGATCCGCCGCAGTAACGTCGTTCAGTTTCAGGGCGTTGATAGCCCATTGCGCCTCGGATTCGTGCAGCGTGCCTGTCTCCGCGCCCAGTTGTGTCAGGGCCAGGATGTCCTCTTCCTTCGGTCCGTGCGATTCGCGGTGGAATTTATGGGTGATGAAACGGCAGGTCCAGACGAAGGGATACAGCACATTGATGATGGCGACCATGGGCAGGGATAACATCGGCGCGACCTTGCTTGCGTAGTTCACGCCCAGGGTTTTGGGGATGATCTCGCTGCCGAAGAGAATGATCAGCGTAAACAGACCGGAAAAAACACCAACGACTGTGTTGTTGTAGTGGTGCGCCACCAGCGCGCCGGCCACTGTGGCGCCGACGGTGTTGGCAATAGTGTTCAGGGTGAGGATCGCGGAAATCGGATCCTGCACATGCTGGCGAAGTTGATGCAGCCGTTCGCCGCTTTTATGACCCGCCTGGCGCAAACGTTCGATCTTGGCCTTGCTGATAGAGTACAGGCTCGCTTCCATCAAGCTGCACAAGAAGCTCGTAACCGCGGCCAACAGCGTCACCAGGATGATTGCTAACAAAACTTGCCTCGCTCTCTAATGATACTCTTGCTCTCGCTCTTGCTTATGCTCTTATTCTTGCTCTTGCTCTTGCTCTTGCTCTTTTTTATTTCGCATCAAAGAAAGATCCGAATTAGAGCAAACGTAATCGGAGACAATTTAAAGCAAGAGCAAGAGAAAATACGCGCAATCTCCGGTTAATGCGCATCATCTGACGCCGGGCTTGAATAAATTCCGCAGCAATTCATTCAGGGATTCTTGCGCCTGTGGCACGTATTGTTCCGCTTCTTCCAGTTGCTGCTCCAGCCGCATCATGCCGCCGGTGGCGGCGATGTCCGGCGCGCTGAAGGGCAGTTCGATCCATTTGCGGATCAATTCCGCCGTGACCTCGATGTGAAATTGCAGTCCGACGATGCGCGGACCGTAAGCGAAAGCCTGGTTGCGGTAGATCGCGTTGCCTGCCAGCCGGATGGCGCCTTGCGGCAAGTGAAACGTGTCGCCGTGCCAGTGGAAGACTGTCTGCTTTTCCGGAAAGTGCTTGAAATACGGGTGCCGTTGCGCCTCGGATGTCCATTCCACCTCGCCCCAGCCCAGTTCCTTTTGCGGTCCGGGATAAACCTCGGAGTCGTCCAGGGCGTTCGCCAGGAGCTGCGCGCCGAGGCACACGCCGAGGATCGGCCGCCGGTGCGTGGCGGTGTTGACGAAGTCGCGGATGAAGGTTTTCTCCTGAAGCAGCCAGGGGTGTTTATGCTCTTCATACACCCCCATTGGTCCGCCCATGATCACCAGCCCGTTCCAACGATTCGTGTCCTGGGGTTTTTCATCGCCGGCGTAAAAGCGCATGATCTCCCATGGGATTCCTTCGCGGTCGAAGAAATCGCCGATCAAGGCAGCAGGTTCGTCGTCGATATGTTGCAATACCAAAATCATGCGCCGTTCTTCGTAACCTCATCTTTCCTTGGGATGTTCCATACGTCATTTTCGCGTTCGAGCCAGGTGAATTGCAGTTCGGCGCAAAGTTCTTCGAATCGCGGGATCATGGCGCGGCAGACATCGCCAGTGAAGCGGATGAAATCGAGCGCCTGCTCGCGCGACATCGGCTGGACTCCATGCGAGAGGAACGACCGCCCGCGCGTTTCCATCATCTCCTTCAGTCCTGGATGGGCGCAAAAGGTCTGGCCCAGCGGATGCTCCAGCAGGCGCAGCAATTCATACGATTTGCGCAGGCCGATGCGCACAAGGCCGTCGTCCATGCTGCGCAACGCATCAAAATCAGGGCGGTATTTCGGCGGAACCTTGCGTGTGTCAACCCGATCGGTGTCAATACCGAATTGGTCGTGAAGGATGAATTGCGCCTGCATTTCCAGCGCCCGGTAGGCGCGGATGATTGCGTCGTCATACCGTGCGCTGTGGTAACGGCGCAGGGCGTTGTTAAAGACATCGGCGAAGAGCATCTCATTATAACGGCGCTCGCCGACCGAATCTGCCATCGCATTCAGGCTCTCCAGTTGGCTGGTTTTGGGGAAAAATCGCGCGGTCAGATACCCCTGCCCCTCGATCCCTTTGAGCTGTTCCAGCGCCTCGGTAAAGCGGAAATTATCCCAATCCGCGAAGGCGGAGGTCAGGATGCGCAGTTCATCCAGCACGATGATGTCCGCATCATCCAGCAAATCCTGTTCAATCCGGTCGATGCTGTCCTTTGTGCTTTGGAAACGGAGTTGCTCGAAGAAATGCAGCGCTTCGAGCAGATGGTGATAGGCGAATACGACACGGGGCGAGGTGTAAGATGATTTGCGCTCAACGGTGTTTTCACTGTGTTTATTGTAACGCAGCATCTCGCAGCGCTGGGTGAGCGCGGCGAGCACCAAACCAGTTGACATGACCTTGGTGCCGCTGGAGTAATTGATTGAAATGCGACGCGGTTCGAAACCGCGCTTAATCAAATGCCGGATACCGTCTTTCGCGGTCTGGAAGATTCCCCTCAGGTCATGAGCGTTATGCAGCGTCACGATCTGGTAATTTTCAGGGCTAAACTCCAGCATATCAATCATCCGGCGCGCTGTTGGCTCGCTCTGGCTCGTGGCGAGCAGCATGATAAACACTGGCCGGAACAGGCGGATATCAGCAACCAGCGATTCTACAATCATCTTATCTTGTGGAGAATCAATGCCAACGGTTAAAACCAGCGCTCTCCCCCGTCCGTTGCCGTTATTAGGGGCAGAAGTCCTCATCTCGTGTGTCATACCGCCATCCTTGGGATCAAACGAATCTTGGTCAGAATGAAGATCTTTTTGCGTGAATTCAACCAAAATCAGTTGACAATGCCGGTTCAGCTCTTTTCTGTAACCTATTTCCGCGTATTTCCGCGGTAATCTTCAAAAATCGGCTAAAAAATAAATGCGCAGTTTGCGCGTTTCTATTTCGTGGAGGTATCTCAATGAGTGAATTTGAAAAGCTGTCTCCGCCCAGCGGCGGGGAGCTGATCCAGATCAAACGCAAGCGCATCTCCGTCCCCGACAAGCCCATAATTCCGGTAATCCCAGGCGATGGAATTGGCCCGGAAATCACTGCCGTCATGCGCGCCGTGGTGGATGCCGCGGTGGCCAAGGCTTTTGACGGCCGTCGTCAAATCCAATGGATGGAATGCTTGGCAGGCGAGGCGGCGATGGCTTCCTATGGCACGCCGATGCCCGATGATACGGTCAAGGCGATCCAGAAATACGTCGTCGCGATCAAGGGGCCATTGACCACGCCCGTCGGCGGCGGCATCCGCAGCCTGAACGTCGCGTTCCGCCAGATCCTGGATTTATATGCCTGCGTGCGGCCCGTGCGCTACTATCGCGGGGTGCCCAGTCCGCATCGCCGGCCGCAGAAGGTCAATGTGGTGATCTTTCGTGAGAACACCGAGGATGTCTACGCCGGGATCGAATACAAAGCCGGCACGGACGAGGCCAATCGTGTGCGCGACTTCCTGGTCAATGAACTTGGCGCCAACATCCGCGAGTTCAGCGGCATCGGGATCAAGCCGATCAGCGAGTTTGGCAGCAAGCGCATCGTGCGCAAGGCGATCCAGTACGCGATCGACAACAAACGCAGTTCCGTGACGATGATGCATAAAGGCAACATCATGAAGTTCACGGAAGGCGCCTTCCGCGATTGGGGCTATGAACTGGCCAAGGAGGAATTCGCCAAGGACGTGATCAGCGAAGACGAATTATGGGAGAAATACAACGGCCAGGCGCCCAGGGGCATGATCGTCCTGAAGGACCGCATCGCCGATTCGATGTTCCAGCAGATCCAGACCCGTCCCGATGAGTATGATGTGATCGCCACGCCCAACCTGAACGGCGACTTCCTCTCCGACGCCGCCGCGGCGCTGGTCGGCGGTCTCGGTCTTGCGCCGGGCGCGAACATCGGCGATTTCGTCGGGCTGTTTGAGGCGACTCATGGCACGGCGCCGAAATATGCCGGCAAAAACATGGTCAATCCCGGCTCGCTGATCCTTTCGAGCGTGATGATGCTGGAATACATGCGCTGGAACCGCGCGGCGCGGCTGATCACCAAGGCGCTGCAGGCCACGATCCGGCAGAAAAAGGTGACCTACGACCTTGAGCGGCAGATGAAGGGCGCAACCAAGCTCGGCTCGAAGGAATTCGGCGAGGCCATCATCAGCAACATGTAAAGCATGGTGAAGAAAGCATTGCACTTTCAGCGAATAGAACAAACCGCCGGATCGGCATCTCCCGATCCGGCGATCGTTGTTCTGGACTTCATTATGAGTTTACTCAAACAAGTTCCACCGGTCTGCCTGGGTGTTTTCTTCTTCAGCAGCGGTAATCTGTCCTGTCACTGTAAAGTTGAACAAATAGGGAACTGCTTCGCCTTCCCGGGTCATGAAACTTACCATGCCGCTGAAATCGCCGGCGGTTGTCGTGGGCAATTCGACGGTGAATGTCTCCGTCGCCCCTGGCGGCATCAGGTATCCGTAGTATGACATGCTCTCCGGAAATCCTTCCGTGATGACGAAAGGCGTATCGGCAGCCAAATCAGCGAGATGAAGAAAGGTGTATAGTTGTCCGCTGCCTGAGACTGCCAGATTCTCGACAGTGACAACGAGCGACAGGCTGGTGGCGCCTTGTTCGGCGCTGCCCATGTCGATCACAGTCGCGCTGCTGATTACATCCTGCGACTGCGCAGTGACCCGTATTTCCGACCAGTCATCGATTTCTCCGGTCACGCTGAACGTGGTGGGATTTTCATCCGCGTCGTTCGTGGCGATGCTGACCACTCCGTCGTAATCGCCCACGGGATAATCGCCGCTTAAGGTCAAGGCAAAGGTGTCCGAATTGCCCGGAGCCAGCACCGAGGCGAGCGGATTCGTCAATACGTAACCCGCCGGGATAACCGGCGTTCCCAACGTCAGATTTACATTGCCTGTGTTCGTCACCCGAAAGGTCCGGGTGCCGCTCGAAACCTCGGTCGTTGCGAAAAGGCTCACCGGCCCACCGCCGTTCGGGATTTCCGTCCACGGCGCCGGGAAATAAGTCTCCAGTTCCAGCAGTATCTCCGGATTGTCGATTTCGAAAATGGCTGTGAAGGTCGAGGCTTCCGTCACATTCGTCACGGTCAGCGGATTGTCTGTGGAAAAATCAAGGCCGTCATCGGTCCACTTGATGAAATGCCAGCCGAGGGGCGCATTCGCGGAAACCGAGGTGCAGTCGTCGCTATAATTGACTGTTTGCGAAGTTGCGCCAGTCAGCGACGCTCCAGGCGCGCCGTCGGTCACGAAGGTCAGTGTATATTGATAGATGGCAAAAACGGCGGTGAACGAAGTATCCTCCGTGACGTTCGTCACTGTCAGGGGATTTGATGTTGAGTAATCGAAACCGTTGCTTGCCCACTTGACGAAATGGTATCCTGTGGGATTTTGGGCGATGACTGGTGTGCAATCAGCGCCGATGACAACCTCCTGAAAAACATCGCCGTCAATCCATGATCCTAACGTGCCATCCGTATGGAATGACACCATGTATTGACTGATAAAAACACCTGTGGAAAATAAAATGTCATTATCTGTCCCAATCGTCAATCCGAGCGAGTTGGACGATGACCATATCGCGCCCCAAAGCCCAGCGCCATCAGTCGTAATTTGCGGTGAGATGTCTGCGAATGGATCTGTCGCGGCGCCGGTGTTAATCACAGAAGGCGCAGTCCAGTCCACGCCATTATTGATCGAATGAGCAATGAGCAAGTCAGAATCTGTTCCAATCGTTCCATCGAGCGAATCATTTGATTCCCACACCACAACCCAGTGATTTGATGTGTCAAAGATGACGCTTGGATAATGATCATCGCCCGAATCGTATAGAGCGTTCGTATTGAGCGCTATGGGTGAACTCCAGTTCAAGCCATTATCAGACGATCTGGATACTAGAATATCATCATCCGTCCCGATTGTATTGCTGAGCGAATCATCCGATCGCCATGCTACAATCCAGTTGCCGGCATCATCCGTCGCTATTTGCGGCTCGCAATCATCGCCTGCATCGACAGATGAATTCGTATTTAGCGCAGTTGGAGTGGTCCAGGACATGCCATCGTCGGTTGAAATCGCAATTAAAACATCGTAGTCAGCGCCAATCGAACCGCTTAATGAATCATTGGAACTCCATACTGCTATCCAGTTCCCAAAAGTATCGACCGTAATCTGCGGCGATAAATCATCTCCTGTATCGGTCGCCGCATTCGTGTTAAGAGCAGTGGGAGTGGTCCAGCTTACGCCATCATCTGCTGAGCATGAGAATAAGATATCCCAATCTGTTCCGATCACGCCTTCGAGAGATTCACATGATTGCCAGACTGCTATCCACTGGCCTGCATTGGTCCAAGTGACATTCGCCTTTGTATCGTCCTCTGAATCTGTTTCGGCATTGGAATTAAGCGCGGTTGGCGTTGTCCAGTTGCTCCCATTGTCTGTTGATCGCGAAATGAATATATCATCATCAGATTGGTATGCATTCCACACTGCCAACCAATTGCCAAGTCCGTCGGTGGAAATCTGCGAATAATAGCTCTCGCTGCTTGGTAAACCAGCAAAGGTGAGTAGCGTTATAGGTTCTGACCAATTTGCTCCATCATCATTCGAGTGCGAAACACAGATGGAATGTTCCCAAATAGGAAGATTGAAATTGTATGTCGAATCCCATATTGCAACCCAATGCCCTGAGCCGTCCGTTGCGATTGAGGGCAAATAATCGTCATCATTGTATGCATCGGACGCCGCAGTGCTATCGGGTGTTTGGGGAGGATCGAACACCAATCGTTCAACTTGATTTATTTCAAAAAGAGCGGTATACACCATATCCTCGTAAACATCAGTCACGATCAAGGGATTATCCGTCGAAAAACTTGCGCCGTTGTGTGTCCATTTGTGGAAATGCCAGCCATCTGACGCTTGAGCGAACACTGGAGTGCAGTCCTCGCCAGGATTGATTGTCTGAGACGTTGCTCCGGAGAGCGACGCTCCCGATGGGCCATATATGTCGAAGGTCACTGTATAATCATTTCTAGCAAAGATGGCAGTGAAACTCATATCATCAGTCACGTTCGTCACAGTCAAGGGATTGCTCGTCGAGAAATCCAATCCATCTCTTTGCCATTTAACAAAGTGATAACGTGGAGGAGCTTGTGCCGAAACTGACGTGCCGTCGTCTCCGAGTTTAACCTGTTGAGCGGCGTTGCCTGACAGCGTAGCGCTTGATGTGCCGTCTGTTTGGAATATCAACTCGTAATGAATCGCTCCATTCGAGAACAAGATATCCCGGTCATTGCCGATTGTTCCGCCAAGCGGATCGTAGGCGTACCAGACGACGACACAATTTCCAGCAGCGTCGACAGCGAAATGTGGATTGCCATCCCACACTTCGCCATCTGACGCAGCATCGGAAGTTAGAGGAGCCGGTGATGTCCATGTCACTCCGTCATTTTTTGAAAGTGCGTATTGAATATCCCAGTCCGATCCTATTGTTCCATCAAGAGTATTGGAGGAGGCCCATATCATAATCCAATTATCTGAGTTAAAGAGGGCAAGATGCGAACTTCCATCGCTTCCCGAATCAGTCGCGGCATTAGTATTAAGCGGGGCAGGAGCAGTCCAGCTTGCACCATTGTCTGTTGAACGTGCGATAAGAATATCTGAATCCGTCCCAATCGTCCCCTCAAGTGAATCCGTACTGCTCCATTCCGCTAACCATTGACCTGCACCGCAAGCTGTCACTTGCGCACCACTATCGCCGCCCGAATCAATTCCAGCATTGCTGTTAAGCGCAACAGGAGCGGTCCAGGTCAATCCATTGTCGGTCGAACGAGATATGAGAATATCCGAATCCGTGCCGATTGTTCCACCAAGTGAATCATGGGACATCCACACAGCAATCCAGTTGCCTGCGCCATCAGTTGAGACAGTTGGGATATAATCAGATCCGGAATCACTCGCTGCATTGGAATTAAGAGCGTCAGGAACGCTCCAGGTTATGCCGTTGTCTGATGAAGTCGCGTAAAATATATCCGAATCTGTCCCAATGGTTCCACCGAGCGTTTCATCTCCAGACCATACTGCAATCCAGTTGCCAGCGCCATCTGTCGCGAGTTGAGGTTTTTGATCAGTGCCAACATCCGTGGCAGCGTTGGCGTTTAGCGCCTCGGGATCACTCCAGCTCATTCCATTATCTGTCGAACGGGATATTAGAATGTCTCCTTCTGTGCCGATTGTCCCACCGAGAGAATCGCCAGAATTCCATACTACAATCCAGGTGCCGGAACCATCAAACGCGATACATGGAGCGCCATCATTTCCTGAATCGGTAGCTGCATTGGTGTTCAGCGGCGCCGACACGGTCCAACTATCCCCATTATCGGAGGAGCGCGCGAAAAAGATATCGGATTCCCCTTCATCCATTCTACTAAGTTCCCACACCGCAATCCAGTTGCCGGCACCATCAGTCGCAACTTTTGCGGCATCGTCATAATTATCCTCATCCGTTGTAGCGTTGCTGTTAAGCGGAGCTGATATTCCCATCACCAATTCCACGGCAGATGATCTGTCGGGCAAACCCAACACTACCGTCAGCATAAATAGCAATAGGAGCATCCTGCTTATACGTAGATGACCGCATTGCGATTGAATGTGCTGTTGCGCCATGCGAAAGATGTTTTTTCCTGCATGAGCTGTAATAAGATCAATCATAACCATATATCAATCCCTTCCCTCATTATTTGATGAAGAAAACTTGAACAGACAATTCGGGGCAATTAAATACAATATAATATATATTAAGACAACTCAATACTGAAATCAAGTTGATATTCCTAAAATTCGCTTGAGATTAAAATGATCTTAATCCGAACAATCTCGCATGAATAACGTTTATGCTACGGTCGATACTGGGCCATTTACGATTGTTTCAAATGAAAATGGAGAGCCAATTGCAGTTCAATAATCAAACAATCGTGCGGAAGGCATGGTCTTATCCCGGTGTTTTGCGATTCATGCTCTCTGGTGGAAATTTGTGCTTGCTTAAACGTGAATTCGTATCAAACTGCAATCTGAAATCCGGCGCCGCTTGTCCGGCGCTGGTCTTGAGTTGGCGTCCGCGACAGACGGGTGATTTGAGGAAGGTTTTCATGGCGATACCGGAAAATTTTTTGCGGCAGCATCCGATCAAGACGCTCTGGATTCTCTTCGCGGAGGATCGCAGGGGCATCTTCTGGGCCGCGGTGTTTTTTTTGATCAAGCATTCGCCGGTGTGGATTCTGCCGGTGATCTCGCGCAATATCGTGAACTTCGCGGCGTATCCCAGCGAGCGGACGATCAGCTATCTGTGGATCAACATGGCGCTGGTGGTGTTCCTGGTGCTTCAGAACATCCCGTTTCACAATGTGCATATTCACTTCGGCATGCGGGCGGTGCGCAACATGGAGGCGCGGCTGCGCAGCGCGTTGATCCGTCAGATGCAGCAGCTTTCAATCAGTTTCCATACGGAGTTCCGGCGCGGCCGGCTGCATTCGAAAATCCTGCGAGATGTCGAGGCGCTGGGCAACCTGTCCATCCAGCTGTTCAACGGCGCCTTTTCGGGCGTGTTGACGGTCGTTGTGGCGCTGGGGATCACGCTGAGGTATGACTGGCGGGTGACGTTCTTTTTCGTGGCGGTGATCTTTCCGGCGGTCGGGCTGGTGCATCTGTTTCGCGGCAAGATCCGGGTGCGCAACGCGGAACTGCGCCACGAGATCGAGATGATGTCGGCGCAGGTGAGCGACATGATCGAGATGGTGCCGGTGACGCGGGCGCACGGCGTGGAGGATTATGAGATCCGGCGGCTGGACAGCCATATGGAGAGCGTGCGCGGCCGGAGCCTGAAACTGGATTTGCTGATCGCGCTGTTCGGCTCCTGCAGCTGGGCCACATTCACGCTGTTCAATATGTTCTGCCTGTTTTTCTGCTCGTACCTGGCGTGGAAGAAGCTGATCCTGGTGGGCGACATTGTGATGTATCAAGCGTTCTTCGGGGCGATCACGGGCGCGGTGAACATGACGCTGAATATCTACCCGCAGCTGATGCAGGGCTTTGAGTCGATCCGCTCGATCAGCGAGATCATGGACAATCCGCAGGTGGAGCAAAATGAAGGCAAACACAAACTGGCTTCGGTGCAGGGGCGCTTCCAGTTCGAGCAGGTGAAGTTCCAGTATCCGGGCGCCAATGCGCCGGCGATCCATGATTTCACACTCGAAGTGGAGACCGGCGAATGCATCGCGCTGGTGGGTCCGTCCGGCTCCGGCAAATCGACGATGATGAGCCTGGTGATCGGATTCGCATTCCCGTCAGATGGGCGCATCCTGATCGATGGACACGATACGCGGGAGCTCGACCTGCGGCAATACCGGAATCATCTGGCTGTTGTGCCGCAGGAGTCGATTCTATTCACAGGCTCGATTCGCGACAATATCACCTACGGCTTGGAGGGCGTGGATGAGGCATGGCTGCAGGAGGTGCTGGAGGCGGCGAATGTGAATGATTTCGTGAAGGATTTGCCCGAGGGTTTGGAGTCGCGGATCGGGGAGCATGGATCGAAGCTATCCGGCGGTCAACGGCAGCGCATTTCCGTGGCGCGGGCGATGATCCGGCGGCCGCAAATCATCATTCTGGACGAGGCGACATCGGCGCTGGACGTGCAGAGCGAGCGCGCGGTTCAAGTGGCGATCGAGCGTTTGATCGAGGGGCGCACGACCTTCATCGTGGCGCACCGGCTCTCCACAATCCGCAATGCGGACCGCATCGTTGTGCTGGAGAACGGCCGAATCGCGGAGCTCGGCACGCATGACGCGTTGATGGAACTGGACGGCGCGTTCGCGCAGCTGCGGAAGTTGCAAGTATAGCCGGAAGGCGATGGGATCGCGCCGGATTATTTGACGTTGTATAATTTCACCGGCGGGCCTTCGAATGTCGCTTCGTTTTCATCCCACCATTTTTTCCATTGGTCGTAATCTTTGCCGAAGTCGCGCTTGCTGATTTTGCGCAACGCGGCAGAGGCATTCCAGCGGCATTCGCGATCCTTGAGCAGTTCGATCAATCCGCTGACGGCCTTGGGATCCCGTATTTCGCCCAAGGCGAAGGCGGCGGCGTTGCGTGTTTCTTTGTCTTCGGCCTTGAGCCTGGCGATCAAGGCTTCGGCGTGATACGGCGTTTGGCGCAATGCCTTGATGGAACGTTCGCGCATCGCCATGCCATAGTTGTTCATGGTATCCAACAGGGCGTCCGTGGCGGATTCATCTTCAATCTGCCCCAGCGCCTCGATGCTTTTCCATTTCACTTTGAGCTCTTCGTCTTTCTTGATTCGCTCCTGCAAAGCTTCGACTGCCGCCGGCGAGCGCAATTCGTAAAGGGCTTCCGCGGCTTGGAGCCGGATCTGCACGTATTTATCGCTGAGACGCTGCGCCACGCTTTCCGCGCTTTCCGGCATTTTAATTTCCTGGAGTCCGCGCAGGGCGATTAAGCGAATATTTGGATTTTCATCCTGCGAAGCGATGATCAGGCCGTCCATGCAGACGGGATCGTTAATTTGACAAAGCGCCCAGGCCGCTTTGTAGCGCACTAATTTATTTTCATCCTGCAACGCTCCGGTCAACGCCGGCGCCGTGGCTTTATCCTTGTGTTTGCCCAACGAGTTGGCGGATTCCTCCCGGATTTTCACCGATGGATCTTTCAGGGCTTTGACCAGAAGATCGCGCGCGCGAGGATCGTCCACTTCGCCAAAAACCGCCACGGCCATGCTGCGCACGCCTTCATTGCTGGAATCCAGCACCTGGATCAGCGGCTCCAGCGCGGCGGGATTGCGCACTTGCATCAAGGTGCGCTCAAGCGCGCGCTGAACGGCATCGTCCCGGTCCGAAAAGGAGCTCACGAGGATCTCCACGGCATCGCGCGATTGAATCTGCCCCAGCACGATCACCGCCGCCTCGCGCACATAGTCTTCTTCCTGTTCATTCACGACGATTTTCCGCAGCATGTCGATGCCGTATGCGCGTTGAAGCATTGTCAGCAAGACCGGCAGCAACGAGCCTTCTTTTTTCATCACCTTGGTGATCGCATCTTCCGGCGTGACGCCGTACAGATCGTCGATCATCTTGTTGTATGCGCTGTCCACGTTGAGTTCGCGTTCGAATTCGCGCGAGGGGATCTGCACGCCTTCATACGTCGATTCGAGCATCAGCCGGTCACCGCGATACCAGCGCAGGGTTCCTGTCAGCCGGGCGCCGATCTGCTGCGAGGAGATGACGCCGTAATCGGAGTCGTTTCCGCCGAGGCCGTAGCCGACGCGGATGCTCATGCCTTCCGCGGTGATGTGCAGACGAAACTCCATGTCTTCGACGAATTCGTGCACGATGGTTTCGGGGGATATCACAGTCACGTCGCGGACAGTCTCTCTGCGCACCGTGTTTTCATCCGGATGGGAGATGGTGCGCTGCAGATCTTCGATGATTTTTGTGTTGGATTCCCAGACGCGTTCCGTGAGTTCCTGCTCGTTGAAGGCGTAAATTCCGCAGTAGTCGCGCAAGAGGCGTTTAACCAGTTCCTCGATGTCGACGTCGGCCTCCGAGATGGATTGCTCCACGTCGAGTTGCGTGGTGCGCGCCGTGCGCAGCTGCTGCTGGTCTTCCTGCGTCATTTCCGCCAACGCTGAACGCCCCAATGTGAAAAAGCCCAGCATGAGAGCCAGGATAGTCAGTGTGCCGCGATCAAGCATGATGGATGCTCCAGATGGAATGATAGCAAATAAGCTAATATCAACATATCATCGAAAATGATGCAACATTAAATCGACTGGGCCAAACGGATCTCCCGTGTGCGTTCCATGAGAAAAAAAGGACGCCGTGCGGCGTCCTTTTTTCATGTTTCCGGCCATAGTCGTTGATCCGCGTTGTTATGATCCGCTCTCCATGGACCAGGATTTTCGCTCAATCGTCATCACATCGGGCACTCCTGGAGGGCCGCCGCTAGTAGCCAAATCCGGATCCCAGGACCAAATGCGTCCGGGCTTCGTATACTGTGGATTGCCGTAGATCCATTTGCCCGTGTTTTCGCTGTAGTACAAACAAATGATCGAGCCGTTGAAAATAAGATCGGAGCCGTTATCCCATTGTTCCAGCAGCCGGAAGTAATTCTCCACGCCACCGCTGTACGAATCATGAACATCTGTCGGCACAATGCCCTGAATGCAAACGGCGTTGATTCTAGTATCGGAGGCGTATCGGCTGCCATAGTTGGTGCTGTATGAATCTCTCCAGCTGTTGGACAGGACATACAGCGCGTCGCCCGCCACCATTGATGCGGTTTTATTGGTCGTGTTATAATCTCCTTCAATATAAATCGAGTCATCCGTGGCGATGGAAAATCCGTCCACGCTGGTCGTCGGCAGTTCATCAGCGTTTCGAATCCGGACCACGCCGGGCTGGCTGCCGCTGTCTTCGTTCGAGACATATAAAAAGCCGTTGTCGGGATAAATGCCTTGGGCGACCATGCGGTCCACGTAGATGTCAAGCGAACTGACCGTAGTGCCGCCTGCGCCGTAGTCATGACCGCGAGCGTCGTAAAAGGTTGATGTCCCGTAGACTTTTTTTGTCTGGCCGTTTTCCACATAGGTCAAATTTACTACGTTTCCTTCGCCGTCATAGCCGACGATGTTTGAGCCTTCCTTGACGATCTTCAGTCCGGCTTTGTATTCGAACTTCTGACTTTGCATCGAGAGGGTGTCGCTGGCGTCGGCGCGTTCGATGATTTCGTGTGGATCCGAAGAAGTTGGGATTGGCAGATTGAGCGGATCGACGTTGGCTTGCACGTAGTTGTCCCAACGGTCCGCCGATTCGGCCAGCCAGTCCGCATCGGTCGATTCCAGCCACGAACCATCGCTGTTCTCCATGTTTTCATAATGATCGCCGCCATCATAGGTTAACCAGACGTCGCCATTGCTGGTTCCTTGCCCTATTGCGTCAGGATGGCGGCCATGCCTGATTTCCCCGGCAGCGGTCACAAAGTCGTGGCATCTCAAGTAGCTGCCGGCTTGAATATAAAAATCTCCGTTGCCATGGATTTTCCCGATGATGTCCATATCCCCACCGGGCGCGAGTTCCATGATGGGATCGTAAAAAATGGCGAAATTAAAAAGCGGCTCGCGGACCACGGCCAGGGTTTGCATCAGTGAAACGCCTGGATGATCGTAGCGCCCCGCTGTGCCGCCGGTTTTGACTGCGGTGACGTTGATGTAGTATTCCTGCGAGTATTGGGTGGTTTCATTCCATTCGCCCGGATTGGATACAATCGGGTTTTCTCCCGTAGCATCTTTAGTGACGGTGAATGTGTCGAAGGTGTAGCCATCGACGGTGGGCGGCTGAATCGCCGCGATATCCGAGTCCAAGGTATCCGTGCCGACCGTCGTGATGAGAAACTGGATATGCGCGTAAGCCTTGTTCAGAGCCTCTTCGCACGCGGCGAATTCGTCTTTATACACCTCGTAGCGTCCGCGGATGCGGGTTTGCTGGTTGGACAGCGACACCATGGCCAGGGCCAGCGAGATCGCCAGGCCGACCAGCACAATTACGGTAAGCAACACCAAGCCACGGCGGTTGCGCGGCAGCGCCGGTTTGGCCCACATCCTTCGCCTCAAGTTATAGCCTCTATTTTTCATGATCGTCTCTCCTGTCTCGATCGATCGCCTGATTGTATCGTATTTTTATGGCGCTTCGTTGCGCGGCGCCACCGTCACGTTGATTTCGAAGCCCTGCAAGCCTGGGCCGGATCGGAAATTGGCCTGATATTCCGCCTCCGCATCGGGATTAGCCGCATCCGGCGCCGGATCGCCGACACGCAAGCGGATGATCAGCGGCGCGCGGTTGTTTGTATACTGAAACGGCTGGATGCCGGGCAGCGTGGAAACGACGCTGGCCAAGGTCGTTTCATCCCCGCCAGCCGTGATGTCCGGATCATAAATCAGGACATTGTCCCAGGGAGTCCGCATGCTGGCGTCGGTCTGCGATACGAGTTTGTAACTGCGCTTCGCCGTGTCGCCCGGTCTTTGGAAGCGCACCTCGACTCCGCCGGACGCGCCGGCCACGCTGCCGTCCGCGTCGTGGATCGTCAGCGGATAGTTCGATGACGCCAGACGGATCTCGCGGTTCATGTGTTCGATGATTTTCTGGCCGTAATGCAGCGAGCGCTGTTGCGTGGTCAGGCTGAGCTGCGAGCGGTTGGCGTACAATAGCACGGAACCCATGATCGTCAACAGCACCGTGAAAATAGCGATGGCGATGATGACTTCCGTCAGCGAGAATCCCCGCTTGCTCGATGAGATGTTGTTGTGTTTTCGCGTCATGAGCCGTGCCCTTTATTATATGTCAAACGGCGCGAAAGCATCGGGAACGTTGTCGCCGTCATCATCGAGTCCGATGTTGTCGCCACGGTAATTGACGATCAATGATTCGACCGTCCGCGAGTATGCCTGACCTTTATAACGCCATGTCGTGGTGATTTCCACAGTCTTACCGTTGTTGATCATATAGCAGGATGTGTTCTTTGGCGAAACAGCAAGGTTTGATCCTAAGGTCAAGGTGTTGTTGGTGTTGCCGGTGATTTGCGCATACTGTCCGCTTGTATTGTTGAAATCGTCGCAGACGATAAACAATGTGTCGCCGGCCCATTCGTTGTTTTCCCAGTCTGCATCAGCGTCATACAGCGTGGTGGCCGTGCCGCTCTCGGCGATTCCGATGCCTTTGAATTCGTAATCGACTTTGCAGCGGATGTCGATCGCGGCGTCAAGGTAGACTGGATTGGCGTCGTTATAATCGATGTTGGGATAGTTCGTTGGATTCACATCGGCGAACTCGTCGATGTACATCATTTCGAAGAGGCCCTGGGCGATGTTCTTGGCCGCGATATAGTTCGTGTTCAGCCGCGTGGCGCCGGAGCCATAGAGCATCAATCCGACCAGGCTGATGGACATCAGCGCAAGCACGGCCATGCCGACCACGACTTCGATCAGGGTCAGCGCGCGAGTGCGGCGCTTGCCGTTATGGCATTTCGCTCCTCGTAGCATGGTGTCTTCTCAATCCTTCTGTTTTTGATCCGCTTTTCAGCGCATCCGGCATCAGCCGGATGCGTAAAAACATAAAAATCCGGGATTCACTTGCCTTGAAAACTTATCCTCTTTTATCGCACAATTTCCCTTATTTTGGCAATGGAAAAATGAAAATTGCGCATTGGCGATGCTTGTCATGTGGCGGCTCGTGAGCCGCTCATGGCTGCGTTGAATCAGCCTTTTTGCTCCATTTCAAAGCATAGTTTCTATAAAATCTAATAGCTTTATGCTGGTTTTTGCATTCAAAAAAGCATCAAAATGGAGCAATCATACTATCAAAATATGACTATTCCGGCTGGAAAAGCACAAATGGAAAAGGCGCGTTGCGCTGATTGTACACGCAACACGCCATGTCGATTCAAACACTTCGGATAAACATTCGCGCCCGGTATTACGAGCGGCTGAATCCGAATTTCGAAATTACAATCGGAAAAGACTCGTGATTCGAGACTTATTCGCCGTCATCGCCGATCGAGTCGGTGGGGCATTCTTCCATCGCTTTGCGCAGGGCCTCTTCCTCAGCTTCGTTTTCCGGTTGCTTGAAAACATAACTGTACTCGTCGCCGTCCTTGATGTTGTCCGGCGCGACATCCACGCAAGACGAGCAGAAAATGCAGTTCGTGTCGATATACCACTTGCCCGGGACGTTTTCCGGCACTTTTGCGCTATTGTCAGCCATCATGCTCCTCCAGAGTTTTTTGTTCTTCCGTTATTGAACAGGATTTGAACCGTAAGATGCGTCGTCCGAAAGGAATTTGCAAATAAAAATTCTCCGATTTGCGTCTATGATGTATCTCGCTGGATAAATTCCGAGGAATTATGCTTGAATCCAGCACGATCCTTATGCAAATTCTACAAAATGTGTATTGATTAGATCTGTCAATCATTCATTTTTCCGGAAGGAAAGGAATGGATTCATGGCTGTCCTCAAACCGCAACAGCAAGCGAATATCAATCGCTTGATGAAGCATTTGCGTCTTTATTTGAACGCTCGCGCCGATTTTGCCGTGCGGGTCAATCCGCGTGTCAAAAACATCGTGGACGACATGATCTTTCATCATTTTCACCGGGTGCTGAGCACGCTGACTTTTGAGCGGATGTTCGGGCCGGTCCGCTTCATGGTGGCGGACATCCTGATGTCGACGGACATAACCAAGCGCAACGCGTTGTTTTCTCCGATGGATCAGAACTCGATCATGACCATGCTGGTGGCTGAAAACAAAGAGTCGAACGAAGCTAAAAAACGCGCAGGCGTCAATATGCCGGTGTATGATCTGAAATCGCTGTATGAATCGCTGGATCCTTCGCTGAATAAATTCATGGTGCTGATCGAATCCTGGGTTTGGTGGGACTTGCTGGATTCTTCGCTGTGCGGTATTTTCGAGGAACGTCTGGAGCGGTTGCGCAATCTCGTGGCGAATGAAGGCATTGATAAAACGGAGCTCTCAAGGCATCTGGAGAACCGGCCGCCTGAAATGTCGCTGGAGGAGCTGACTGAAATCAAGTTCGATGATTTGATGGTGGAAGAGCAGGCGGCGCGCCTGGCGGTCAGCCTGGTTCGCGTCCGCGCCTGGTTCAAGGCGGAGCGCGACCGGGATGAGGCGTTTAAGATCATCCTGAAGCGCGACAGCAAGCCGGACAGTTTCGATGAAATGACGCCGATCATGGTGGAATGCGGCAAGCGCCTGCGGGCGATGGAAGCGGCGCGGAAAAGCACGACGATCGAACCGAATCTGCTGAGCTATTACGCCAAGCAGTTCTCCTGCGCTCCACAGGAAGTGACTCCAGAGCGGATCGCCAACCATGAGACCGCGAAGTTGCAGGAACTCTTGCCGCGATTAAACAGCGTCATCGCCCGGCACGATAGCATGGGCGAGCCGTATGATTTAAAGCACAAGCAGCAAGAGGAGATGGACGCGGCGCTGGTGAGCCTGCGCGGCCTGCTGAGCCTGCCGGCGAACTATCCGATCCTGCGTTTGGCTCAGGTGGAGCGTCACCGCACGGCAGCGGAGGAGGAAGTGGACGAATTCGACGCCGCTGCGCATCAAAGCATCGAAGCCGATCACGAGGGGCCGATGCTGTTTTAAGACACCCAACCGGATCTCAATTGAATCCTTTGTCAGCGCGTTCGTGAGTCATCGCGTTTGGAGCGTGATGGTTGCCGCCTCCAGACCGGGGGCTTGAACTTTGATTCTGACGGCGCCAGCGGCGCGTCCGGCTTGAATCACGGCGAGACCACGGCCCTGCCAGACGTTATGCCGGAGCCCCTGATAATTGCCGTGGCCGTCGCGCCAGCCGTTGTCCAGACCGATAATCCGGCCGTGGCCTTCCACTGAAAAGTTCACTTCATGATCGGCGTCAGGCACGCGGACACCGTTTTCATCCACGACGATCAACTCGAGATGGCACACATCCCGTCCGTCCGCATGCATTTCAACCACATCCGGCCGCAGTTCGATGCGTTGCGCGGCGCCGGCCGTGCGCAGACTGAAGCGGCAAAGTTCCATGCCGTCCCTGCGGCCGATGATCAGCAACTCACCCGGCTCATAATCCATCACCAGACGCAGCCAGCCATCGACCTGGGTTTGCCGCAGCACGTCGAGTTCGCGGCCATTGAGCTGAACGATGACTTCAGGGCAGTTGGAGGCGATCATCAGTTCAAGCCGGCTGCCTTCCGGCCAGTTCCAGTCTTCTCGCAACAGGCGCCAGCGCCGGAAGAACGCTGGCATGCCTTGTTCTTCTTCGTCTTCCGCAACGGGCAGGGCGCAGGCGAACGCCATCGGCTCCTGCGTCCAAAGGCTCTGCCGCAGCCATCCAAGCGGCTTTTTATATCCGGTTGTGTCGAAGAGGCCGCTGTTGAAAATGCGGGAGGGCCATTCCGGCGCTTCTCCCAGGAAGTCGAACGCGGTCCAGAGGAACTGGCCGCAGATATATTCGTTGTCGCGCACGGCCATCCAGGCCTTGTGGCTATGGGAGTTTTCACTGCCGTATATCACGCGCCGGGGATAAGCCTGGTGGTGCTCCGCGTAGAAGCGCTCCATGTAGTTATAACCCACGATGTCGAGCTCCTCAGGAAATCCAACGGCGTTGGACATGACGGGATTGGCCAGCGCCGCCGTGACGGGGCGCGTCGTGTCGAGCTGCTTCACGGCCTTCGCCAGCCGCCGGGCGTATGAAACGATTTTTTCCGCGCGAGGATGATGCGGGCGGTATTCCTCGCCCAGCACGGGATGGGAAAAGGGATCGTTGGCGTAATCGACTTCGTTGACGATGCTCCACATGATGACGCAGGGGTGATTGCGGTCGCGGCGCACCATGTCTTGAATGTCGCGTTCAGCCCACTGCTCGAAGTCCTGCGCGTAGCCATAGCGGGCCGGCAAGCCGACGTTGCGTCCGCGAATCCACTTGTTTTTCGCTGGAGTGAACTCGTCGAAAGCCTCATCCTGCACCAGCAGACCCATGCGGTCGCACATGTCCAGCAGTTCGGGCGCTGGAGGATTGTGGCTGGTGCGGATGGCGTTGCATCCGACGGATTTAAGCAATTGCAGCCGACGCTCCAGGACGCGATCCGGAACCGCGGCGCCCAGGCATCCGGCGTCATGATGCAGACAGGCGCCTTTGATTTTCATGCCACGGCCATTGAGGAAAAATCCTTTGTCGGGATCGAATGCGATGCTGCGCACACCGAACGGCGTGATGGTTTCGTCCACGGTTTCACCTGCGATTCGCAGCTCGCTTTTCAGCTGATAAAGCGCCGGAGCTTCCAAGGTCCAGCGCAGTGGATTGCTGATGGCCAGTTCGGAATCATGGACGGCGGAGCCGCCGCCTTCAATCTCGCCGTTTTGAGCGAGGCAGGCGACGGCGCCGCCATCGGGCGACAGAATCGTCAACAGCAGTTCATAATCCCGGCCGTCTTCGAAGCCGTTTTGCAGCCGCGTCTCCACGCGAACCTTGGCCTGTTGATCGGATATTTCCGGCGTGGAGACAAACGTGCCCCAGTGCGCGATGCGCAGGGGATGCGTGATGCGCAGCCGCACATGGCGATAGATCCCGGAGCCGGTGTACCAGCGCGAATCAATGTGCTTGGTATGATCGACGCGCACCGCCAGGATATTCTCCGCGTCGAAATGCAGATATGGGGTGAGATCATACTGAAAACTGGAATAACCGTAAGGGCGCCGTCCGATGAATTGGCCGTTGATCCAGACTTCGGAATTGCAATAAACGCCGTCGAATTCCACGGCGATCATCCGGTCCTGATGCGCGGAATCGAGAAAAAATCGCTTGCGATACCAGCCAACGCCGCCGGGGGCGTAGCCGGTTGAACTGGCGTATTCCGGCGTGAAAGGCCCTTCGATGCTCCAGTCGTGAGGGACATCGACCTCGCGCCAGGTGGAGCCGTCGTAATGCTCGCTATACGCCTCCGGCACGTCGCCTTGATGAAAACGCCAATCAAAATCAAAATTGAATTCAATCCGTGTCTGATGCAAAACGCAGCTCCCCCTTGAAAATTCAACGTCGATCATGGATCGAAGTTGGATGGATCGGGCAAAACCTGTCAAGCGCGAATATGAGAGGGATGGCTCGTTTTAGGCAAATGCGAGATAAAATCCCATTGCATTCCGCATGGCCGCACGGCTAAGGTCGGACATTCCTCATGTGTTCTTGACATGGCAATCCGATCAACGATAGATCTGGCCGAACGGTCCGAGGCCATATCAGAACCTGCATCGAGCGGCACAGACGGCGCGGCAAGAAATCATCGCCTTGAAATCCCTGCCCCGCGTTGGGATTTGCGTCTCTGTAAAATAAATTTTTGGGCGACGGCATTTTTTCCGCTAACATTTTCGCCTATTTGTTGTCTTAAGCAACGGTTCACCTTTTTTTTCAGTCAAATTTCCAACGAAAGGAAATCGCGGCTGGATTTCGCGCGGCAAACCCGAAGCGCATTCCAGCGGTCATCAATTGTCATGCTTGCTGCCTATCGAACCTTTGCCTCTTTATGCTTATTCACCTTCATCCTGCTCGCCGCGCCAGGCGCGCAGCCCGCGCCGTCCACGGATGTCGCTTTTCCGCTGAGCGACGTGTGCGCGCGGAGTTCTATTTGTCTGAACGGCGAATGGGATTTCGCCAAGGACGAGGGCGACAACGGCGTGAAACAACGCTGGTACATGCCTTCCCATAACTATTCACGCTGGGAAAAAGCGCCTGTGCCAATGGGATACAACGGCTCGACCGGTCCGGATGGTGTTCCGGAATACCGCGGCGTGGCGTGGTATCATCGCAAAGTCCAGGCGCCCGCGGATTGGACGGGCGACTTGACCTTGTGGTTCATGGGGTCGTACTACGCCACCGATGTATGGGTCAACGGCCAATACGCCGGATTGCACAAGGGCGGGGACACTTATTTCAGCTTCGAACTGGAGGGCCTGGCGAAGCCGGGGCAGGAGTTCGATTTGACGGCGCGTATAGATAATCGTTTGAACTATTCGACAGTTCCCTCGCAGCACATGCACTGGCAGCCGTGGGGCGGAATTTACCGCGATGTGTTTTTGATCGAACAGCCGGAGACGCTGCTGGCGGATCCGTTTGTGATGTTCAGCGTGCCGGTGAACGGCCAGCCTACAATGAAAGGAACAGCGGCGGCGTGCAACTGGAGCAGGGAGAAATTCGAGGGGACGCTTACGGCGCAGCTGTTGGACCCCGATGCGGGCAACCAGGTCGTGCAGGAGACGCAAGTGGCGTTGAGCCTGAAGCCTGATGAGGATCGCGATGTTGAGTTTGAGCTGAGCCTGCCGGGCGTCAAACTGTGGTCGCCGGAATGCCCGAAACTCTATAAGCTGAAACTGGATTGGGGCGCCGGCAGCATGGAATTTCCTGTCGGCGTGCGGGAATTGCGCATTGAGGGGACGCAGGTACTGCTGAACAACCGGCGCATCTGGATGCAGGGGATCGCGCATCATGAGTTTTTCAACGGCAAGCCCCCGGCCTGGCAAAAAGACGCGTGGCATGACCGGCTGATACTGATGCGCAAGGAGTATCATTGCAACATGATCCGGTTGGGGCATTATGTCAACGATCCTGACGTGTATCGCTGGGCGGACGAACTGGGGATGCTGGTCTTCACTGAAATTCCAGTCTGGCAGATGCATAACGGCGGGGCGTTGCAGAGTAAAAACATCTGGGAAGGCGTGCTGAAACCGGAGCTGACCGAGATGGTCGTGCGGCTGCGCAATCATCCATGCATTTTTGGCTGGGGCGTTTCGAACGAGACACATAATATGACGGCTTATTTCAGGCAATCCATCGAACTGATCCGTGAGTTGGATTCAACCCGCTTTGTGCAGCCGGTTTTTGACGCCATGACGGACCTGAATCATTCGCGCATGGGCGATCTGGACGCGCGTAATCTGCATTACGGCTGGTATCATTCCGACAACATCTATGAATTGCGCAACGCGATGCAAACACTGGAAAGCGCATTGGGCGACATGCCGTTGTATGTGGCTGAACTGGGCGCCATGTCCGAACTCGGCAATCTGAATGGCGGCTACGGCGATTTTTCGAAATTCTCTGAAACTTATCATGACAAGCTCGTGCGTTTCGGCATGCAATATTGCCCCACGATGAGCAACCTGACATGCGGGATTACGGTGTGGTGCTGGGCGGACCTGATCATGGGCGGCTCGTATATCCGGCACGGCATCATGGACATGGATGAGAAGCCGAAACTCTGCGCTTATGCCGTGCGCAATCTGCTCGAAGGCGACGTGCGGCTGTACATCTCCGAAATTTCGGCCAGCGTGATACCCGGCTGGTCATGGCGGGCGAATCTGGTGATGTTCAATCCCGAACTGCAACAGATTGGTCCGCTGAAGGCGCGCTATTGGCTGCTGAAAGGCTCAAAGGTGCTGATGGAGGGCGCCGTTGACGAGGACATCTATTTGTCGCAGGCTGAACGTTCGAAGGTCTTGACGCGCGTTGAATGGAACGCGCCGGACGATGCTGAGCCGGGGATGTATGCGTTCTGGGCCGAATTGTACGACCAGGACGGCAAGCGGATCTACACCAACAGCAGCTACTTCGACGTGGGCAAGCCGTCGCGTCCGGGGATTCTGCAGGCGCGTGTGCTGTGCCACGGCGAACCGGTGGAAGGCGCAACGATGCAGCTGAGCGGCGTAGAAATCCCGGTCTACCGTCATCCGGGTCTGCTGATTCCGCTCGAAGAGGGCGAGTATCGCTTGATTTTTTCGGCGCCGGGTTTGCAGAATCAAGAGCGCGCCGTGAAAATTTCTCGCGGCGGCCGCACTGAGTTGGATGTCGAATTGGCGCCATGAGTTTTTCACAACGATTTCGGGCGTTGCTTTGGACGCTCCCCTTCTGGCCGGCGGCGTGGGCCGCGGTGTTCTACCGCGTGTTCGACGACGATGAATTTCAGCATGCGCACATGGCCTGGCAGATCTGGAACGGCAACATTCCCTACCTTGATTTCTTCGAGCACCACCTTCCGCTCTATCATTATTTAATCGCGCCGCTCTTCATCTTTGGTTCGCATGCGTGGATGATCTTTGCGCTTCGCGGATTGAGCCTGGCGATGCTGATCGTGACGCTGTGGCTGTGCGGACGGCTGGCCGTGCGGCTGGGCGCGTCTCGCGACGCCGCCATCGCCGCTGTGGCGCTGTGCCTGTTCGCGCCGGTTTTCACGTTCAAGGCGCTGGAGGTGCGGCCTGGCGCGCTGGGCGTGATGCTGTTCGTGATTGCGCTGAACATGATTTTCGAGGCGGAGGAAAAACCGGGCACGAAGCGGATGCTGCTGGCGGGATTCATCGCCGGCGCCATGACGCTCGCATCGCAGAAATTCGGCTTGTGCGCGGTGGGATGCGTCGCTGCCGCGGCAATCCTGTACGGCGTGCGTCCGGCGATCTGGGTTGCGCTGGGAGGCGCGCTCAGCGCCGCGATGTTTGTGCTGACGATGATGGAGCAGGGAGCATGGGACGGCTGCTGGATGTATGTGATGGAGATGAATCTGCATTGGAAGCATCGTTTTTCGCCGGCCGGATATTTAACCGAGCTCTTTCTGTCCAGCGGGATGTTGCTGGCGCTGGGCGCCATCGGCGTCCTGCGGCGGTATTGGGATCCGGCCTGGAACAGCGAATCCGCCCGGCGGCAATGGGCCTTGCTGACGTTGCTGCTGTGTCAGGGGCTGAGCGTGCTGGTTGCGCCGGAGCCGTACCGTCAGCTTTACATGCCCTTGTTTCCGTTGCTGACGATCGGCGCGGCGTGGGCTTTTGACGGCCTTGGCGCTTGCCTGACGGATGCGCGGACGCGCCGGGCGGCGTTGATCGCGCTCACGGTGCTCGCCGCGTTGCCTGGATCGCGGCGCACCATTGATGAGTTTTCCACGCCGAACGCTCCGGACCTGGCGCGGATGCGTTTGATCGAGCGCCTCTCGCCCGCCGGTTCGCCGGTGTTCGACGGCCGGGGACTGATGTTCTACCGGCCGCACGTGGGTTTTTATGGCTGCATGCACGCGGGGATTCAGGCCATGCTCGATCCAACGGAGCAATCGGCCAACGTGATTGGCGCGCTGCGGCGGCGCAAACTTCCGCCGGTGATCCTCGATTATCGCGTGGAGCAAATGCCGCCGGAGATTCCGGCGTTCATCGCGGAGCATTATCTGGCGCTACCGGAAGATCCACAGGTGCGCATGCCGGGCTTCACACTCGACCGGGCGCGGCTGAGCGGACGGCGCGGAGGCAAGTTCAACGTGGAGTTTGCGGGAAGCTACCTAGTGCGCTGGGACGGCGACAGTTTGGTGATCGACGGCGAAGCGGTGGAGAACGGCAAAGTGTTGCAATTAAACGCTGGTGAGCATAGAATCCAGGCGCGCGGTTTTGTAGAGAATCTCGTTTTTACACGGGCAGGCGGCTGATGGCGACGCTTGATGACAAATCCCAGCGGATGTCGCGTTTTGCGCTGACGTTGCTGCTGCTGCTGCTGCTGGCGGCGGCGCATGCGGCCTGGCATGTACAGCACGATCTGCGCATGCTGGCTTTCCCCTTTCCGCAGGATTATGTGGAGGGTGTGACGCAGCTGATGCAGCAACGCTTCAATGAGGGGTTAACGCTGTATCCCATAGTGTCGGATCAACCGCCGTGGCTGCATAATCCGTATCCGCCGATGGGATATTGGATTACGCACATCGTGGGCCGGCTGACGGGAACGGCGCATCCATACCGGGCCGCCCGGCTGGCCGCGCTGCTGGCCACGCTGATCTGCGCCGGGCTGATTTTCCGGCTGTCCGCCTGCGGCCGGGGGCGATTCTGCGGTTTCGCCGCCGTTGGGCTGTTTCTCTTCTCGCCGTTGGTTCTGAGGTACGGTTGCTTTTGCCGGCCGGACATGCTGGCGTTGATGTTTTCATTGGCGGCTGTCGCGGCGCTATGGAACCGCCGGAACGCGGGATTGGCGGCGCTGGCGGGCGTCTGCGCGGCGCTGGCACTGTTGACCAAGCCGCAATACTTCGCCGCCGGGCTGGCGATCAGCGTACATCTATTTCGCAACGACCGGAAACTGCTAGCGCCGTTTCTTGCCACGCTGTGCGGTTCATGCGGGCTGGCGCTGGCGATGCTGCATATTCAATCCGATGGCGCGGTATGGAGCCATCTCTTCGCGCTGAACGTGCTGCCGTTCGACTGGGGCGGTGGCATGGCGCGGCTGGCCGACTTCGCCGGACGCCATGCGCTGCTGCTCACGGCGCTGATCCTATTGCTGATCAATCCGCAGAAATCGTCGGCCGATGAGCCGCCGCGCGATCTGGCCTGGATGTATGGCCTATGCGCGCTGCTGCCGCTGCCGTTGATCGCCAAGACCGGCGCGGAGGAAAATTATCTACTGGAACTGCTTGCGGTGGGGTCGCTGGCCGCGGGACGTTTCGCTTCGCGGCTGGATGGCCGGACGCTGACAATCGGCGCCGCGCTGCTGGCCGCGCAATGGCTGGTGTATCTTCCCGTGCAGCCACAGCCGGTTTTCTCGCGCACGTACGGGCAGGAGCTGTCGAGCGATTTCGGCGCGATCACCCCGACGCAAATGGACCGCGATATAGGCGGCAAGATCGTTGAGGAGTTCCGCATGGCGGAGGGAGACGTGCTGGCCTGCGACGTGGGGTATGTGATGTTGTCGGGCAAACCAGTCATTTACCAGCCGTTTCAATTCACGCAGCTTGCCCGCTCCGGGCGTTTTGACGCTGAACTGCTGATCGAGCGGATCGAGTCCGGCTCTTTTGCGCTGATCATGCTGCGCGGTCCGGCTGGAACGCCGGAAGAGTCCGATAAGGACGGCGCAGGATTAGCGCCCGGCGATCTGCCGGAAGCCTCAACTGCGGAAGAAATCCAGCAATCCCCGTTTTTCACCAATGCCATGCTGCGCGTAATCAACAGACATTATGCGCTGAAGCGTCAAATTGGGCCGTATTTCTTGTATGAACCGAAAATTTAGGGCATTCAATCATGATGTGCACTTTGGAAAATCCATCACGATAGTTCCCAAAACGGCAGGGACAGAGCCCCAGCAAAGTTCTCACAGAGTCTTGGAATAAGTATTGACAGGTTTTCTCGACGCCGATAGAAAGAGGACGTTTTGAGCCTGATTTTCATCAGTCGTAACAAACTGTGTATTTTGAGGATTGGGCGCCTAAACCACAACAAGCCGATATTATAGCACGGTTTTTGTGAGAATTTTCACAGAAGCAGACCAAGGAAATTGCTGTCTCTGTGGACGCTGATGGTTTTTGGAGATTTTAGTCTATGTTCGCACCTTACCTATCCATACTGGTGACGCTGGTCTTCAGTATTATTTTAGCATCCATTCTGCTGATCCTGGCGCGCTGGGTCGGATGGCGGAGCAGCAACTCAGTCAAGAGCCTGCCCTTTGAATGCGGCAACCTGCCAAGCGGCGAGGCGCAGAAGGTTCAGTTTTCCGTCAAGTTTTACATGACGGCGCTGCTGTTCCTGATTTTCGATATGGAAACGCTGTTTGTGCTGCTGTGGGCCGCGGCGTTTCAGCGTTTAATGGAACTGGGACTGGGCGCGCTGGTGTTCTGGGAGATGATGTTCTTCATCGGCGTCCTGATCGCGGGATATATCTACGTCTGGCGCCGGGGAGGTTTTGAATGGAATTGAATCTTGACCGGCAGCCCATCGTCAATCCGATGGATTTGAGCGAGCGCGAGTTGCAGAAGGCGACGACGTCGCTGGATAAGTCGGTGGCGTTCGTGGTGAACTGGTGCCAGAAGAATTCAATCTGGCCGGTGACCATGGGGCTGGCTTGTTGCGCGATTGAGATGATGGGCACGGGCGCCGCGCGCTACGACATCGCGCGCTTTGGCGCGGAGGTCTTCCGGCCGTCGCCGCGGCAGGCGGACCTGATGATCGTGGCGGGGTGGGTGAATAAAAAGATGAGCGAGCTGGTGCGGCGCATCTATGACCAGATGCCGGAGCCGAAATGGGTGATCGCGATGGGCTCGTGCGCTTCATGCGGCGGCATGCACAACTCGTACGCGGTGCTGCAGGGCGTGGATCAGATCGTGCCGGTTGACATTTACGTGCCCGGCTGCCCGCCGCGTCCGGAGGCGTTGCTCTGGGGGCTGCTTGAACTGCAGAAGCGCATCGCCGAGGACAAACGGATCCAATATTTCCAGAAGTGACAGTTTAGAGTTCAGGATTGCATGCGATGGAAAATGCCGAGATCAGAAAAATAATCGAAGAGGCCTATGGCGCACGCGGGCTGGAGTTCGGCGAACAGCGGGACCGGCTGGTCGTGCGTGCGCCGCGCGAGATCATTCATGAGCTTTGCCTCTTCCTGCGCGATCATGCCGAGCTGCAATTCAATTACCTGAGCGACATGACAGCGTATGACTTGCTGGATTTGGGTTTGGAGCCGCGCTTTGAGGTAATTTACCACCTGTATTCCATCGGCGAGAAATACCATCGCATCATTGTGAAAGCGGGCGTGCCGGAGGACGACTGTCAGATCGCCACGGTCAGCGATGTGTGGATGTGCGCGGAGTTCGCCGAATGCGAAGTTTGGGACATGTACGGCATCCGGTTCGAGAACCATCCAAATCTATACCGTCTGATCATGCATGAAGACTGGGAAGGCCATCCATTGCGCAAGGACTTCCCGCTGGGCGGTTCGACGAGTTTTTATTATAAGCGCGACACGCATGAATACGCCGGCGAGCCGCAGGGCATGGTCCCGCGCATTCGCATGCAAAAGGGCGAGGTTTGATTTTTTTTTGACGGGATGAACAGGATTCTCAGGATATGATTATATTTCAATTCACAGTTTGTGATTCATTCCTGGATAAATCGACACATCCGATTACAGTGCCGAGTAGTCAGATAAACTATGAGACATTAAAATCCGCCAAATTGCACGAAGGGGACTTCAATATAATATTTCCTTGTGGTGAAAATATTCGAGGTAAAATGAATACGGGGATAGCTGGTTACGGAAGGTATTACCAAATCAGAAAAAAGCCAAGGAGCACTGGCAAGATTCCTGAATATATAAAAATAAATGATCGTTTAATTGTTATATTATTTCGGCTTAATCAGAAAAACTATGCAGTGATTGAGTATGAAAAGTGAACAATGATAATCTAAATCCAGTCGATCCTGTTAATCCTGTCAAAAAATATATAAGCAGGATTATTGAGTCATTGCGATGCTATATGAGAACTTAACGGAAATTATAATTGGATGCGCTTATAAGGTTTACAATACTCTGGGGTTTGGCTTCCTGGAATCGGTTTATGAAAATAGCATCCTCCTTGAACTTAAACGAGCTGGATTGGACGCTCAGCAGCAAAAGCCGATACAGGTTTATTATGACGGGCAGATAGTTGGTGAGTTTGTCGCAGACATTGTAGTGCACGACATCATCATTATTGAGCTGAAGTCTGTGCGCAAACTAATCGAAAGCCATGAGGTGCAACTGGTTAATTACCTGAAAGCGACAGGCAAAGATGTGGGACTCTTGATCAATTTTGGCGAAAACAAAGTTGAGGTGAAACGCAAAGTTCGTTCACTGAATAAAAATCCCGATCATCCTGTTCATCCTGTCTAAAAAAATGAGAAATCTAATGAGTATGACTTCAGACAATATTGGCGAAGAGGCACAGGGGCGGCGGACTGTCGATTATTCTTATGACGGGCCGGAGACCATGAAGCTGAACATGGGGCCGGTGCATCCGAGCACGCACGGCGTGCTGCGGCTCGTGCTGGAACTCGACGGCGAGACCGTGGCGGAGTGCAAACCGGTGATCGGCTATCTGCATAGCGGCAAGGAAAAACTCGCCGAGGCCAAGACCTATCATCAGTTCATCCCCTACACCGACCGGCTGGATTACCTGGCGCCGATGTCGAACAACACGGCGTACGCGCTGACCGTTGAAAAAATCCTCGGCGTCGAGGTGACGGAGCGCTGCAAGTGGCTGCGCGTGATGCTTTGCGAACTGGCGCGCATCGCCTCGCATCTGCTGGGCATCGGGGCGATGGCGCTGGATCTGGGCGCGACGACTCCGTTCCTCTGGGCGTTTACCGAGCGCGAGAAGCTGTACGACCTTTTCGAGATCATCAGCGGCGCGCGGTTCACGGTGAGCTACATGCGCGTCGGCGGCGTGGCGCGGGACGCGACGGACGAGTGGCTCGCCGGCGTGAAAAAATTCGTCGATGAGTTTCCCGCGCATCACAAGGACATCGACACGATCCTGACCAAGAACGAGATCTTCCTGCGCCGCACCAAGGACATCGGTTTTCTCAGCGTGGAAGACGGTCTGCAACTGGGCATCAGCGGTCCATCGCTGCGCGGCTCCGGCATCGATTGGGACATTCGCCGCTCGAATCCTTACCTGGTTTACGATCAGATCGACTTCAACGTCGTTACGCGCAAGGCCGGCGATGTTTACGCTCGCTACCTGTGCCGCATGGATGAGATGCTGGAGAGCCTGAAGATCGTTCAGCAATGCCTGGATAAACTGCCGAACGGCCCGGTGAACATCGACAATTACAAGGTGATCTATCCTCCCCGCGACCGGGTGAAGGAGTCGATGGAGGCGCTGATCCACCACTTCCTGCTGGCGCAGGAGGGGATCACGGTTCCCGAGGGCGAGGCGTATGTGCCGATTGAAGGCCCCAAGGGCGAGATGGGCTTCTACGTGGTCAGCGACGGGACGACCAAGCCGCTGCGCAATCGCATCCGCACGCCTAGCTTCTACAACTTATGGGCCATCCCGCACGTCAGCAAGGGCGCCTTGCTGGCGGACCTGGTGGCGATTATTGGCAGTTTCGACATCGTATTGGGAGAAATCGACCGCTGATGGAACAGACAGCCGTTTCACAAATTCAGGATATTAAACCGGATGACTTGATGGTTCTCGGCGATCGGATGAGCGAGATTCGCGAGCTCGCCGGGAAGTATCCCGAGCGCGGGTCGCTGACGCTGCCGTTGCTGTGGATGGTGCAGCGGCAGGAGGGGTATGTCACCGAGGACGGCAAGCGCGACATCGCGCTGCTCACGGGCAAGCGGCTGGCCGAGGTGCAGGAAGTCGTGACGTTCTACACGCAGTACTTCCAGCAGCCGGTGGGCAAGTACTGCCTGGGCGTGTGCCGCACGCTCCCCTGCGCGCTGAATGGCGCGGGCGGCATGTTCGATTACCTGAGCGAGAAACTCGGCGTCAAGAACGGCGAGACGACGGAAGACGGCAAGTTCACGTTGCTGGCGTACGAATGCCTCGGCGCGTGCAGTGAAGCGCCGGTGCTGCTGGTGAATGAAAAGACGTACACGCGCATGACCAAAGCGAAACTGGATGCTCTGCTGGAGAGCATGGAATGAAAGAAAAGGTTTACATCGACTCCACAATACCCAGTTATTATTTCGATGAGCGGGAGTCTTTGCGCTTATTTACAGAAATTACCCGGCGATGGTGGAAGGAAGAATCGGGGAATTATGAGATTTGGATTTCAGGCGCCGTCTTTCAGGAGCTAGGATTGGGGAATTATCCCAATAAAGAAAAGGTGCTCGAATTGATCCAGAACATTCCATTCCTGGACCGACTCAATGAAGTGGAGGAGATTGCACAATTCTATATGACGCATTTTGTGATGCCGCAGTCCCTGGCGGGTGACGCAGTGCATCTGGCATATGCATCGTTTTACAAGTTCGATTATCTCCTGACTTGGAATTGTAACCATCTGGCCAATGCCAACAAACAGCGGCACATCAAGATTATCAATGGACAATTGGGATTGAGCACGCCACAGATTATTACGCCCATGGAATTGTTTCAGGAGCAGAGCAATGATAACGAATGAGATTTTACAAGAAAAATACCGGGTACAGAAGTGCTTGTCTGAACAGGCAAAGGATATGCATGAATATTTCGTGCAAATCGACCGCGACGTTGAGGAACTGGCGAAAAAGTACGGCTTCAAAATCAAGACGGCAGCGTCCATAGCCGCATCCAAGAAAATGGGTTGAAGGCACGGAGCAGGACAATGCAGGAATTGCGGAAAAATAATAAGTTCAGAAATGGATTTATCGATGTGATCGAAAGCTGCGGATTAAAACCGTCGCTATTTGAGCCCAGTGATAAAGCTAACGTTGATGGCCATCCTGCATTCATATTAACCTTAAAGGATTCTGGATTGTCGTTCCTAGCGCGCACATGTAGCAGTGATCAGAGACGCCATGATTATAAATTTATTATATATGGTGCTGATTATAATTGGTCAAATTATATGCCGCGCTCTCGAAGTGGAATGGAGTATATATATCCGCAAGATAGAATTGGAAGTCCCGAAGAATCGTGCTCTGCAACTGATGTTTATACGGCATTTACCAGTTGGCTAGAAGATCATGTGAAACCTTATTTACGGGAATTGGAAACTCCCAATCTTTGGGAGCAAATTGCCAAGCAAGATATAGTGAAGTTTGATCCACGTATTCGAGATGAAAATGAATTCAACGAAGATGAAAAAAAGGAATATAGAGCATCAATCGCAAAATTTCATCAACTGATTTTGACAACATATCATCCAAATGATGAATGCCAGAAGCAAATTCAGGATCAATTGGATTATCTTACCGAACGAGTGGATAAATTGAATAAGTTTGATTGGTGTGGTGTAGCGATACAGATACTCATCGGCATTTCAATTCAATTAGCTTTCAATGAGGAGAGCCGAAGGCAATTATTTGATTTGTTCAAGGAATGTTTTTCCGCTTTTCATCTTCTGAACTGAGGAAATATTCGTCAGCGTGAAATAAAAAATCACGCAGAGGCGCGGGGGCGCAGAGGTTTTGAGTAATGCATGAAAATGATATAGGAACGATTGTCATTGAGGAATGCATCGATATTCATAGGGAGTTAGGGCCGGGACTGTGGGAAGTGGTTTATGAGGTGGTGTTGGTTGACGCCTTGTTAAGACGTGGACTGAAGGCTGTGCGGCAGGTTCCGATCCCCATTCAGTTCCGGGGCAGAAAGTTTGACGAAGGCTTTAAAGCGGACGTGATTGTGGATGACAAAGTCGTTTTAGAGTTGAAATCTGTGGAAAGAGTCGCGCCGGTGCATAAAAAGCAGGTGAATACTTATTTACGAATGACGGGATGTAAGTTGGGCTATTTGCTGAATTTCGGTGAGGAACTCATGCGGGATGGCATCCATCGGGTTGTGAACGGCTTGGAGGAATAAATCCTCTGCGCCTCAGCGCCTCTGCGTGAGATTATAAATCAAATTTGCAGGAATTGAAATGCCAATAGCGGATTATACACCGAAAATGCTTGTGGGTTACGAGACGCTGGTGAGCGATTTCCGGGAGTCGCTGGATTCCTATCGCAATCGCGGCGGATATGAGGCGTTCGACAAGGTTTTGCGCAAGCTCAAGCCAGAGGACGTGCAGGCGGAGGTGAAGTCGGCGAATCTGCGCGGCCGCGGCGGCGCGGGCTTTCCGGCCGGCGTGAAGTGGGGCTTTCTGCCGAAAGAGCCGCAGCCGGGCGCGCCGCATTACTTGACCGTGAACGCCGACGAATCGGAGCCAGGGACGTTCAATAACCGTCCGATCCTGGAACAGTATTGCCACACGCTGCTGGAGGGGATCGGCATCACGTGCTTCGCGATTCAGTCGCACCATGCGTTCATCTTCGTGCGTGGGGAGTATTTCGACGCGCAGAAGAACCTGAACGCGGCGATCCGCGAGGCGGAAGAAGCGGGGATCCTCGGCGATAAGTGCATGGGGCATGACTACAAGCTGAAGGTGACGGTGCACTCGGGCGCGGGAGCGTACATCTGCGGCGAGGAGACATCGCTGCTGGAGGCGCTGGAAGGGCGCCGGGGTTATCCGCGGCTGCGACCGCCGTTTCCGGCGATCAAGGGTCTGTACCAGTGCCCGACGCTGATCAACAACGTGGAGACGATCGCGTGGGTTCCGATGATCTTTCGCGACGGCGTCGATGAATTCAAGAAATACGGTACGGAGAAGTCGGGCGGACCGACGATCTATTCGATCAGCGGGCACGTGAAGAAGCCGGGCAACTACGAAGCGCCGCAGACGGTGACGTTGCGCGACTTGATTTACCATTACGCCGGCGGCATCCGCAACGACAACAAGTTCAAGATGTGCTTTCCGGGCGGGACGAGTGTGCCGCTGTTCTTCGAGGACGCGCTGGACGTGATGATGGACTTCGATTCGCCGCCAAGCAAGGGGTCGTTCCTCGGCTCGAAGGCGATCCAGGTGATGGACGAGACGGTGTGCCCGGTGTGGGTGTGCCTGAATACGATGCATTTCTATCGTCATGAGTCGTGCGGGCAATGCACGCCGTGCCGCGAGGGTTCGTCGTGGATGTACAAAATCCTCACGCGGCTGGAGCGCGGCACGGGCACGATGGAAGACATCGACATGCTGGAGGAAATCTGCGACAAGATCAGCGGGCGGAGCATCTGTGCGCTGGGCGATTTCAGCACGGCGGCGCCGCGCAGCGCGATCAAGCGCCTGCGCCACGAGTTCGAAGAGCACGTAAAGCAAGGCTGCTGTCCGTTCAAGGACAAGATGGATTGGCATGAGTTTAAGTAGGGGCTGGGATCTAGAGTCTGGGGGCTGGTGTTGGAGCGGCGGCGCCGCATTAAACGAAGCGCCAACATTGATTGAGACGCTGGAAAAGAATCTGGAATAAAGCTAAAGGCAAAACGCAATGGCAGTGACGGATAAAAATGAAGTCAAGAAGGACACCGTGACGCTGACGATCGATGGGATCGAGGTGACGGTTCCGAAAGGCACGAACTTGATTGAGGCGGCGAAGGCCGTGGGCAAGCACGTGCCGCATTATTGCTATCATCCGTCGCTGTCCATCGACGGAAATTGCCGGTTGTGCCTCGTGGAAGTGAAGGGCATGCCGAAACTGACCATCGGTTGCAACACCATGGCGCAGGACAGCATGGAGGTTTTCACCGAGTCGGAGCAGGTGAAGGACGCGCAGAAGGGCATGATGGAATTCCTGCTGGTGAACCACCCGCTGGATTGCCCGGTGTGCGACCGCGGCGGCGAATGCCAGTTGCAGCGTTTCAGCATGGAATACGGCTTGTCCGACGGGCGCGCGATTGACAGCCGCCGCAAGTTCCCCAAGGAAGATTTCGATCCGCTGATCGACCTGGAGCGCAACCGCTGCATCGTGTGCCAGCGTTGCGTGCGCTTCATGGATCAGCTCGGCGGCGAGCGCTCGCTGGTGGTGGTGAATCGCGGCAACCATGATTGCATCGCAACCTATGAAAACGAGATGATTTCCGGCAACCGGTTCAGCGGCAACGTGGTCGATCTTTGCCCCGTGGGCGCGCTGACCAGCAAGCCGTACCGCTTCAAGGCGCGCAATTGGGAGTTGCAGCAGGTGCAGAGCACTTGCACGCTGTGCTCATCTGGCTGCCGCGTGACGCACTGGGTGCGCAACGGCGAAATCCTGCGCACCACGCCGCCGACGCGCCCGAAAAACAAGCGCTATCAGCTCGACGACGAAACGATGGAGTTCATCTGTAACGCCGGACGCTTCGGGCATGACTTCGCCAATTCGGACAAGCGCTTAATGGCGCCGTTGGTCGATGGCGAAGCCGGCGAGTGGAACGCGGCGATTGATGAAACGGCGAAGCGGCTCAACAGTGTGAAAGAACAGCACGGCGCGGATGCCGTGGGCTTCCTGATCGGCGGACGATCGAGCTGCGAGGAAATGTATCAGATCAACCAGCTGGCGCGCGGCGTGGTTAAAACGAATAACATCGATTGGCGCGGCGGGCTGCTGAGCAAGGAAGCGGCGAAGGCCTGGAGCGTTGCGTTCGACGCGGCGAATGGCCAGTTGGCAGATCCGACCGTTTATGACACGATTCTGCTCGTGAACGCGGATATCGGCGGGCAGTCGCCGGTGGATGCGCTGAAGATCAAGGAGTCGGCGCGCTTCGGCTATAGCACGGTGGTGAGCGTGGGCTACCGGCACGATCCGTGGTTCGCGAACCGGATCAACGCGACGGTGCAGGTCGCTCCGCATCAGACCGCGGAGTTCATCGGCGCGATGGGCCGCATCCTGACCAGCAATGGCGAGATTCTTTCGACGGACGCGGCGAATCTGGCGGATACGATTCAGGCCGATCATAAGTCAATGATGGGGTTTCTGTCGCAGTTGCAGAACACGGAGCGCGGGCTGCTGATTTTTGGTTTGAACGATCTGGGCGGTTTGAATGCGCCGGCGGTCACGCAGGCGTGCCTGGAGTTCAGCAAGACCATGGGCGACCGTTTCAAACTGCTCCCCTTTGCGCCGGATCGCAATGCGCGTGGCGCGTTTGCGATGGGCGTGCAGCCGGACCGGCTGCCGGGCGGACCGCTCAACGACGATGAAACGAACTCGCGGATGACTGAAGCATGGCGGAAGTTGCCGAAGACCGCCGGGCTGACGGCGCCGGAGATGCTGCAAGCCGCGGCGGACGGCAAACTGAAAGCGCTGTATGTGCTGGGCGCCGAGGCGCTGTGGAACTACAGCGACAGCGGCCTGCTGGAAAAGGCGCTGAGCAACCTGGAACTGCTCATTGTGCAAGACAACTTCCCTTCGCAATTGACGGACAAGGCGCATATCGTGCTGCCGGGCAACCTGACGATTGAGGGCTTCGGCACATACGCCGATTTGAGCGGCTACGTGATTCGTTCCGGCCAGGGACGGCGTCCGCTGAGCCGCATCCCGGCGCAGCAACACTGCGCGACGCTGGGCGAAATCATGCTGGCCATGGGCAACAAGCATGCGCTGACCAATGCGCACGATGTTTTCGTCAAAGTCCTGGAACTGGTGAAGGTGTCCGAGGCTGTTGATCCGGATGCGCTGCTGCTGGGCGGGCCTGGCGAATCGGCGCCGATCTGGCCGCACAACACGCCTGAGCAAGCGCGCCCGGTCATCTCGTCCGCGCGGCCGTTCTCCTACTACTCGACCTATAAACCGGCCTATCGTCTGGACAATCAGGCGATCCGCCAAGACACGGAAGCGAAACTGGCGGGAAGCAAGCCCGTCGGCGCGGCTGAAGGCGATGCGCTGACGCTGACCTGGGCGCCGGTTTTGTTCGGCAAGGATCCGAAACTGGATCTTTCACCGTCGCTGGACGACGTGCGCGAGGGCGGCGAGATCGAAATCGCGCCGCATACCGGGCGTCATCACAATATCGCCGACGGCGACACGATCGTTGTGTCGGCGAAGCCGAACGGCGACGGAGTCAAGGGCGTGGTGAAATTCAACGAGCACATGGCGAAGGACACGGTGTTCTTCGCGCAAAACGGCATTGAGTTCGATGCGACGTCCGGCATGCAGACGCTGCCGGCGGCCTATCTTCGCAAGGCGGGAAATTAAGTTATGGATTTGTTCGACCTGATAACATCGATCATCAAAGGGCTGGCGTTTCCGCTGATCCCGTTGACGCTGGTGCCGGTCATCGTTCTGTTTGAACGCAAGATCATCGGCTGGGTCCAGGAGCGTCCGGGGCCGAATCGCGTGGGTCCGTGGGGCGTTGTTCAGGCCGTGGCGGACGCCGCGAAGTTGATCTTCAAGGAGGACCTTCGCCCCGCAGGCGCGATCGCGTTTCTGCATACGCTGGCGCCGGCGCTGACCATCGTTACGACATTTCTTACGCTATCCGTCGTGCCGTTCGGACCGAAACTGAGTTTCGAGTTCGACGGCGTGATGCGCACGGTGTCGATGTCCGTGCTCGATTTGAACCTCGGCCTGGTGTTTTTCCTCTCTATCACAAGCATTTCGATTTACGGCATCATCCTGGCCGGGTGGTCTTCGAACAACAAGTACTCGCTGCTGGGCGGGCTGCGCTCTTCGGCGCAGATGGTCAGTTATGAAATCAACCTGTCCTTCACGCTGGCCTGCGTGCTGATCCTGGCCGGCTCGTTCGATGTGTATGACATCGTCGAGGCGCAGCAAGGCGGCTTCCTGAACTGGTTCATCTGGCGGCAGCCGCTGGCGTTCCTGCTGTTCTTCATCGCGCAGATCGCCGAGACGAACCGCCTGCCGTTCGATCTGCCGGAGGGCGAAAGCGAGCTGACCGGCGGCTTCCACACGGAATACTCGGGCATGAAATTCGCCATGTTCTTCATGGCGGAATACATCTCGATGTTCGTGATGGCGGCGCTGGTGTCGGTGCTGTTCCTCGGCGGATTCCAGGGACCGGTCGCGCTGCCGGTGAGTGAATGGATCGGCGGCCCGGCGTGGCTGACGCAGGCGCTGAACGCGCTGATCGGCTTGTTCTGGCTAATCGCGAAAATCGCGGGGCAGATCTTCTTCATGATCTGGATGCGCGCCACGCTGCCGCGTTTGCGTTACGACCAACTGATGTCGCTGGGCTGGAAGGTGATGTTTGAACTGGCGACGATCAATTTGATTTACACGGCGGCGGTGCAGCTGATGTTTGGCTCCAATCCGATGCCGCTGTTTACAATCCCGTTTCTGGGGACGATTTCCGTGCAATGGATCGTGCTGTTCGCGCTGGGAGCGGGCGTGATCGCCGGTGTGGAACTGCTGACGCAGGCATACCGGAGGAGGACTTTGAATGCTTGTTGAAATAGCCATTGGGTTTTATACCACGTTTATGAAGATGTTTCAGCCGCGCGTGACGGTGCTCTTTCCGGAGCAAACGCGGCCGCAGCCCGCGCATTTTCGCGGAAGGCATCGCTTGCAGCGTTATGAAAACGGCCTGGAGCGCTGCGTGGGATGCGCGTTGTGCGCGGCAGTTTGCCCGAGCGAGGCGATTTACATCGAGGCAGCGGAAAACACCAAGGATCATCCGGTGTCGGCCGGTGAACGCTACGCCAAGACGTATCAGATTCACCTGCTGCGCTGCATCTACTGCGGTTTTTGCGAGGAAGCCTGCCCCGAGGACGCCATCGTAATGGGACCGGAGTTCCGGCTGGCAAACGACCGGCGCGACAAGTTCGTGATGAACAAGGAAGACTTTATTGATCCACCGGAAAAGGGCTTTGGCAGTCCGGACGAGTATAAATTAACGCGCTCGCATCCGGAAGCGGTGAAGGAATAGGGGGTGGGGTTTAGGGTTTAGGGTTTAGGGTCTAGGGTCTAGGGCGCGAACGGTTAACGCCGAGAAGTATAAAATTATTTGGGGCAAAGATTTAATTCTTGGAAATAGGGATGTCAGATTAAGAGTGTTTTCTAGGTTTAGCGACAGTGAAGTTTTTCATCTTTCTGCGGCGAAGCCGCTCCTTCACCAGCCCCTAGACCCCAGACCCTAGACCCGAGTAGAAACAAGAGCACGAGTGAGAGTAGACGCCATATGTTAATTTTCACGTATTCAATGATTTTCGCCATTACGATTGTTTCGGCGTTGATTGTTATCGTCAGCCGCAACACGTTTTATTCCGCGATCTCGCTGATCGTGACGATGATCGCCATCGCGGGGAACTTCCTGATGATGCGCGCCGAGCTGATCGCGCTGGTGCAGCTGCTGGTATACGCCGGGGCGATCATGGTGCTGTTTCTGTTCGTGATCATGCTGCTGAACCTGCGCGAGGAGGAGGAGACGCCGCGAAGCCTGATGCCGCGCAAAATCGCGGGGTTGTTGCTGGCGATGATCTTCATTGTTCAAGCCGCCTACATCACGTTGTCGATATTCAACATCGACTCCGTGCGCGATCCCATCGTGCTGACGGAAGAGTTTAATGCGTCGCAGGAAAAGCGAGCGGAAGAAACCGGCGTCAATGCCTTTGCGGAGACGCTGTTTACGAAATACATGATCCCCTTTGAACTGACCTCCGTGCTGCTGCTGGCGGCGATTGTCGGAGCGGTGGCGGTCGGCTTGAAGGAAGATAAACGGCAGGCGGCGCCGGATGCGCCGCAAGCGAATTTGCAGTGATGTACCGGTCCGATAAAACCTTTGGGACTTATCGGTTATAGATGGTGGAATCCGACGGAGTTCAAACATGGAATACGTATATTCCGGCAACATCATTCTCGCGGTGCTGCTATTCGCCATCGGCGCGCTGGGCGTGGTCTGGCGGCGGCACGCGATCGCGGTGTTCATGTGCATCGAGCTGATGCTGAACGCCGCGAACCTGGCGTTCGTCACATTCGCCTATTCGATCAACGACTCGATGGCCGCGGCGTCCGGAAGCAAGCCGCTGGACGGCGCGATCATCGCGCTGTTCGTGATGACCGTCGCGGCGGCGGAGGCTGGAGTGGGACTGGCGATTTTCCTGCGGGTGTATCGTCAACGCGGAACGATCAACCTCGATGAATTCACGTTATTGAAAGATTAAACCGATGCAAATGCCACACATCATTTGGCCGCAATGGCTGCCGTTTTTGATTCCGCTGATCGGCGGGATCGGCGTGCTGCTGTTCGACGTGTTCAGCAATCCTGAAAGTTCGCGCAAGGCATGCCCGGCCGGGGCGGTCGCGACGTGCCTGCTGGCGCTGATCGCGCTATACAAGGTTTTCGCGGACGTCGCCGCGGCGCCGGCGTATCTGCCCGCGGAGTATCCAGTGTTCATGATCTCCCAATTCTCGCGCGACTGCATCGGGATCATCCTGCTGGGCGCGGCGCTGCTGCTGACGCTTTCGCCGCGCGGCATCGCCGGAAAAAACATCCGCGCGGGCGAGTACTACGGGCTATTCCTATTGTCCGTGCTGGGCATGATGCTGATGGCGGCGAGTGTGGAGTTGCTGACGCTGTTCATCTGCCTGGAGCTCGCTTCGCTTTCGATTTACGTGCTGATCGGGATTGAAAAGAGCAACGCGAACAGCGGCGAGGCGGCGCTGAAGTATTTTGTGCTCGGTTCCTTCGCCAGCGCGTTTCTGATTTTCGGCGCGGCGTTCTTTTACGGTCATGCGCGCACCACGTTCCTGATCAGCGAGTCGCACCAACTGGTCATTCAGGGCATCGCGCCATATATCGCGCTGGGCCTGATCCTCGTTGGCCTGGCGTTCAAATTGGCCCTGGCGCCGTTTCATCTTTACGCGCCGGAAGTGTATGACGGCGCGCCAACGCCGGTCTCCGCGCTGCTGGCCACGGGCATCAAGGTGGCGGGCTTTTGCGTGCTGGCGCAGGCGCTGGTCGAGCTGCGCCGTTGGGATGCGCTAGATCAAGGCGCGACATGGGCGCTGGTTCTGCTCGCGCTGGCTAGCGTGATCATCGGCAACTGCGTGGCGCTGGTGCAACGGCGGATCAAACGGCTGCTGGCGTATTCCAGCATCGCACACTCGGGGTATTTGCTGCTGGGCATCGTGGTGTTATCGGATGTCGCTCAAGTCGGAACGCCTCAGTTGGCCTTGACGGCGATCTCCGTTTATCTGCTGGCTTATACGCTGATGAATGTTGTCTCCTTCGGCGTGGCGTCATCGCTGGGCGGACGTTTTGAAGAGGAACTGAGCAATTACGCCGGATTGGCGAAGAGCCATCCGTTCATGGCCGCCGCATTGACGGTGTCGCTGATTTCGCTGACCGGCCTGCCGCCGACCGTCGGCTTCATCGGCAAGTTTTACGTTTTCGCCGAGGCGGCCAAGACGAGTTACATCTTCGCCGTGGCCGTGGCCGTGGTGTTCAGCGTGCTATCCGCTTTTTACTACCTGAACATCGTGATGAAGATGTACATGCAGGAGCAAGAAGAGGGAGCGCCGGGCGTCGAGCGAACGCTGGCCTGCGACGTGGCATTGGGCGTCAGCATGGCGCTGATCCTGCTGCTGGGCATCGCGCCGGGTTTGCTGTTTTGGATGATGTGAGTCAAACAATGATGTAGGGTGGGCTATGAATCTCAACATTGCACTTGGAATCCTGCTTTTGCCGGCGGCGTCTGCGATCATCTGCGGATTATTCGGCAAATATCTGAAGGAAAAAACAGGCTGGGTGGCGACGGGCGCGATGCTCGGCACGCTGGCCATCACGGCGATTCTATGGGGTTTATGGATCGTCGATTCCCAGGGCAACAGCGGCTATGTGCCGTGGGGCTTTGAGTGGATCAAGGTCGGCGGCTTCTCCATCGAAGCAAAGTTCTGGGTTGATGAACTGACGCTGATCATGCTCACGTTCGTCTCGCTCGTCGGCTCGATGGTGTTTATCTACGCCAACGGCTACATGCATGGCGATCCGGGCACGCCGCGCTTTTTCGCCTACTTCTCGCTGTTCGCCACGGCGATGTTCCTCTTGGTGCTCGGGGCGAACTTTCCGATGCTGTTCATCGGCTGGGAAGGCGTGGGGCTGTGCTCCTACCTGCTGATCGGCTATTATTTCGACAAGGATTTCGACGGAAAGATCACCTGCGCGGACGCGGGCCGCAAGGCGTTCATCACGAACCGCGTCGGCGACTTCGGCTTTCTGCTGGGCATGCTGTTCGTGCTGTATTTCTTCGGCACGCTCGATTTTCATCAGTTGTTCAAAGACGGCGGAGCCGTCGCCGGTTTCCTCGGCGAGAACGGCACGGCGATGGGATGGGTGTTTACGGCAATCGCGTTGCTGCTTTTCATCGGCGCGACGGGCAAATCGGCGCAGATTCCCCTTTATATCTGGTTGCCGGATGCCATGGCAGGCCCGACGCCAGTCTCCGCGTTGATCCATGCCGCGACCATGGTCACGGCGGGCGTTTATATGGTCGCGCGGTGCAATGTGTTTTACTGGCTTTCGCCCGAAGCGATGACCATTGTGGCGATCATCGGCGCGCTGACGGCGTTCGTCGCCGCCAGCATCGGCATCACGCAGCGCGACATTAAGAAAGTGCTGGCTTACTCCACCGTGAGCCAGTTGGGCTATATGTTCCTGGCCTGCGGTGTGGGTGCGTTCAGCGTTGCGATCTTCCATGTCTTTACGCACGCCTTCTTCAAGGGCTGCCTGTTTCTTTGCGCGGGCAGCGTGATCCATGCGCTGCATCACGAGCAGGACATGACCAAGATGGGCGGTTTGAAGTCCGAGATGCCCCGGACGTACTGGACCTATCTGATCTCGACGCTGGCGATCTCCGGCATCTTTCCGTTCGCTGGTTTTTTCTCCAAAGATGAAATTCTGCTGAACACATATCTGGTGGATCTGAATATCGGCAAGACGCTCTGGCTGATCGGAGTGGCCACGGCGCTCATGACGGCATTCTATATGTTCCGTTCGGTGTATCTTACGTTCCACGGTAAGTTCCGCGGCAGCGAAGAGAAATGGATGCATGTTGAAGAATCGCCGAATGTAATGACAATCCCGTTGATCATCCTGGCGATTGGCGCGACCACAGCCGGTCTGCTGGGATTGCCGGCCTGGTTTCCGGCTCTGCCGCAACACATCCTTCCGCATTTTCTGGATCATGGCGTGACACTGCAAGGCCAGCACCTGGCTGAGCAATTCGGCATGTCGGCCATTGAGCGTCACCATATTTCGCATTCCACGGAACTGGGATTGGCCGTATTTTCGCTGCTTGTCGCCGTCGGCGGCTGGGCGTTGGCGTATTTCGTCTATGCGAAGAATTATCCCGCGCTGCCGGAGAAACTGCGGAATAACTTGCGGCCACTGTGGAATCTTTCGTGGAACCTTTGGTATTACAACATGTTCTGCATGAAGGGTGTCTGCGGCGGGCTGATGGCGCTGTACCGCTTCATCCTGGCGATTGATCAACATATCGTGGACGGCGTGGTGAATGGCGCGGGCCGCGTGGCGCAGGCCGTCGGCGGCGAGTTGCGCGAAATGCAAAACGGCAGCGTTCAGGCTTACGCGGTTTGGGTGCTGGTGGGCGCGAATATCGTGATGCTATTCCTGGTCTTTGCGCTGTAGGGTGGGCCTTGGCCCACCATTTTGATATACTATGCAATAAAATCGGTGGGCCAAGGCCCACCCTACAACTTCGATTTGATCGGATTTGAGCGATTGCGATGGAACATTTGACTACAATTCTGATTTTTCTGCCTGCGGCTGCGGCGCTGTTGATCCTGCTACTAGCCAAGACGAAGAACGACGCTCTGACCAAAGGAATCGCGCTTGCGGCGACTGCGCTCTCCACGCTGCTTTCGCTGGCGCCGCTTTATTCGCGGGAATTTTTCAGCGGCGCGATCAGCCTCGGTGATTCCGTCGAGTGGTTCAGCCTGGGGCCGATCACGCTGACGTACACGGTCGGCATGGACTCCTTGAGCCTGCTGATGGTGATCCTGACCAACGGGCTGATGGTCATCGCCGTGCTGGCGTCGTGGACCGCAATCACAAAACGGCTGACGGAATATTACTTCTTCCTGCTGCTGCTGCATACGGGGATGGTCGGCACGTTCTGCGCGTTCGATATATTTCTGTTCTACGTCTTCTGGGAACTGATGCTGATCCCGATGTTCTTCCTCATCGGCGTGTGGGGATCCACGAACCGGCTGTATGCCACGATCAAGTTCGTGCTCTATACGCTGGCCGGATCCGTGCTGATGCTGGTCGCGGTGCTGTTTCTGTGCTTCAAGGCGCAGGCCGCGGGCGCGGCGAACTTCACTTATCAGGAACTGATCCAGCTTTTCTCGACTGGCGCGATCCAGCTCACGGCGGGGCAGGAGTCGCTGATGTTCCTCGCGTTCTTTGTCGCCTTCGCGATCAAGGTTCCGCTCTTTCCGTTCCACACCTGGCTACCTGACGCGCACACTGAAGCGCCGACGGCGGGTTCGATCATCCTGGCCGGCGTGCTGCTGAAAACGGGCGCGTACGGCATTCTGCGTTTCTGCCTGCCGTTCTTCCCGCATGCCGCAGTAGCATGGGCGCCGGTGATCTGCTGGCTTTCGGTGATTGCGATCATCTACGGCGCGGCCACGGCGATCGCGCAGCAGGACATGAAACGGCTGGTGGCGTATTCCTCCGTCAGCCACATGGGCTTCGTGACGCTGGGCATTTTCGCCTTCACGCTCGAAGGTCTGAGCGGCAGCGTACTGCAAATGATCGGCCACGGCATTTCGACCGGCGGCTTGTTCCTCGGCGTCGGCATTCTATACGAACGCCGCCACACGCGCTTGATGGCCGATTACGGCGGCGTGGCCGGCGTGATGAAGGTCTTCTGCGTGCTGATGGTGATCATCGTGCTGGCCTCGGCGGGTTTGCCGGGCTTGAACGGATTCGTCGGCGAGTTCCTGATCCTGGCCGGCACATTCCTGTCGGACAAATTGCCGAACGCCTGGCTCTTTACGGCGCTGGCGGCCACGGGCGTGGTGCTGGGCGCGGTCTATCTGCTGATCATGGTGCAACGCGTGTTCTTCGGACCGGTGACTATCGAAGAAAATAAATCCCTGCCGGACCTGAATCCTCGCGAGCTCTTTTGCATGTGCGCGCTGGTGGCGATGGCCTTCTGGATCGGCCTGTATCCCAAACCGTTCCTGAGTATGATCGAGCGCAGCTACGCGATGAAAAATATCGAGAGCCGCTTGGGAATCGAGCCGCGCGAATACACCGCCGTGGATTACACTTCCGCCGCCGTCAGTCATGCGGCCGACGCCGGCGAAGAAACCCTTCATGCACCCGATGGGCACTAAGCGGACAATCATTTTCGATAAAGCTGCATGATTCTGTCCGCGCAGAACTCCGCACCGTTCAACGCAAACACGTCGCGTCGAGGCAGGCGATCCAATCCTTGAAGGCTCCCGGCCCAATCCAACGCGGCGAAGCGCTCCGGCGGCAAAAACACGCCCGCTCCCCAGCGCTGCAACGCGTCATGCAACACATCATATTCCGCGAATTGCTCGCGCGAGGTGTAGATCAGCGGCGTGCCATTCCCCAGGCATTCTCCCACAATTCCATATCCCGGCTTGCCGATCACAGCCTCCACAGACGCCGTGATGTCGGGATGATGCCAGCGCGCCGAGGGCAGAACATGCAGATTGCTGACGCCTTCCGCGATGTTGTGCAGCGTTAGAAATTCAACTCCAGCCATCCTCTCCAGCCGTTTCCAGTCCACGCCATCCAATCCCTGTTTGCCGACATAGATCAGGAACAATCGCGACGCGGGATCGATTTCCAACTCGCGGCAGAGTTCCTCGCGGATGGAGCGCCCGGCGCGCGTGATCACCGGCGTCGAGACTTGATGCGGCAGCGCTGACATCGCCAGATGCGGCTGTGTGAGCAGGCTCAATGTCGCGCAGCTGTACTCCTCGCGTAAGATTTCCATCACATCGCGATACGCCGGATTTTCTCCGATCACCGGCTCGTAAATATCATGCCAGGTGAAATTTCCCAGCGCCACTCCCGGCACGGCCGCCTCCTTGGCGACCGCCAGCGGAAACGATGCGGTGTCAGACACCACGACTCGCGCGCCGGATTCGCGCAGCCAAGCCGCTTCGGCGGCGAATCGCCGCTGATTTTTACGGCAGATACGGCGGTACAATTCCATTGTGCGCGCCACGTCCACGCGCATGCCATCCTGCTGAACCATGCCACAGTCGAATTCTGCTGCAACGTGCTCCCATTGATGTCCGGCCAATTCCTGCTCGAAAAACCAGCGCGGCACGCCGGTCTTGACCAGCAGCGGAACGTCCTGCGGCAAATGGCGCAGGACTTCCAATGAACGCGCGGCGTGTCCGAAACCGTGCGCAGAGATGTAATAAACGATCATGGTATGCATCCCACTTTGATATCGTCGATCCTGCTGAAAATCATCCGATCCTGGCAAGCATGCGGTTCACCGCTCCTGCCAGAATCGCTCCGGCCAGCAGCATCGGCAGCAGCAGAATCAGCGCCGCGCCGGCGACTTCGTAATAAACGCCGTAGTGCAGCAAAGTGAAAATCCGCACGCTGAGCAAGGGCAATCCCGGAGGCACGGCGATGGCGGTTGCGCCGAGTTCGCCGATGATCCAGGCGAAATTCATCGCTGTCAATGCGCCGATCAACGGCGCGTCGATCGGCAGGATGATGAACAGCAGGCGTTGCACGGGATTCGTTCCGTCCAGCCTTCTCAGCCAGCCGATCTCTTCGGGTTGCGCCGCGACAAAGGGCAAGGCGATAAGCGCTGATAGCGGCAGGAATCGCGCGGTCCACACCAGGAGCACGATGATCGCCGTGTCGGAGAAGACCGCCGGAACGAACGGCTGGCGCAAGGCGTATAGAATCACCCAGCCAACCAACGGTGCGGGAAGCATGGCCAGCAGAAACAATCCCAGCGCACCTGCGTGAAAACGGCGCGGATGACGCTTGCGCCAGCGATCCATGCCTCGCGCCAGCAGCGGCGCCAACATTGCGATGATCAGCGCGCCCACGGCGCCAAGCGCCAGCGTGCAGACGATTTCCTCGCGCACGACCTGCGCCGCCTGCCAGAGCAGCCGCGGCGCCTTCACCGCGCGCACCAGGTAAAACAGCGGCACACCCCAGAGCGCGGCAAGAATCAACCAAATCCACACGGCCAGCAAGGGCTTTTCCGCCGTCGTTGCGCGGCGTTGCAACCGGCGTCCGAAACCTTCCAGCGAGACTTCCGTCAGCGGCCGCAGAAATCGCAGAAACGCCACGCAGAGAGCCAGCGTCAGCGTGCTCAACACCAGCGCCACGCCCAACGCCTGGGCCGGTTTCTGCAAGACAAACTGGGTGTAGATTTCCTCGGCGAACGTCCGCACGGCCAGCACATCCGTCGCGGTAATTTCGCCGGAGACAAAGATCGCAACCAGGATCAGTCCGGCCAGCAGCGTTGGCGCCGCCTCGCGCAATGTCACCCGCAACCAGACTTTCGCCGGCCGCGCGTCAAGCAGCGCTTGATCTTCATTCGATGGATCGGCGGTGAGCAAAGCCAGACCGGTGAACCAGGCCATCAGGGGGACATACGCCGGCGCTTGCAGTAAAGCGGCGTGCAATTGCTCGGGCAGAGTATGGGAAAACGGCAGCCACACCGCGCGCCATGCCGTGACGCTGACGTGCATCGGGATGAACAGCCCGGCTACGAGCATGCCGCGATAGATTCCGGCGCCGGGCAGCCGAAGACGGAATAAGAGCAGCCCCAGCGTTACGCCCAGCACGCCGGAGATCAACAAGGTCCATCCGGTCACCGCGCCGGTGTTGATCAAAAGTTCGCCGATGCGCCGCCAGAAATCCAAAGTCACTGGAGAAAAGTCTGCTCCACGTATGCTTGCGCCCGAGCATGCGCATCGGCCGCCGCCTCGAAATCGGCCTCCATGAAACGCACATCCTTCAATTCCGGCAAGTCTTTCGGCAGCATTCCCACGTCGGGATTGAGCGGAATTTGCGCCGCCTGGGATTCCGCCAGCATGGTCTCCACTTCAGGCGAGATCAGGTATCGAGCCAGCGCCACGGCCTTGTCGCCGTTCGGTCCGCCCTTCACGCGCGCCACCGTATTGGGGATCAGCAACGCGCCCATCCGCCCCTCGCCTTGATCGGGAAAAACGATCTTTACTGGCGCGCCAAGATGCGTCTGCACCACGGCGTCATCGGTGTCGGTCAGGCCGAAGGCCAAACGGCCGGCCGCCACTTCGCGTGCCACGGCGCCGTTGCTCGCTTCGATCACGATATCGTTGGCCTTCAGGCTGTCGAAAAACTTCACCGCCTCTTCCTCGCCCAGCGCCGCGAACAGCACCGCGGCGTGCGTGACTGTCGTGCCGAAGAGCGGCTTGGCGATGCCGGTTTGCCCTTTCCATTTCGGGTTCGCCAGATCGTAGATCGAGCTCGGTATTTCATCCTCGCCGACCAGGTCGGTATTCACGATCAGGATCCGCGCCCGCGCGCCAAAGCCGTACCAGTAGCCGTCCGGATCGCGGAATGACGCGGGCATCGGCGCGTCTTCCAGGTTCAGCGGTTCCAGCACGCCGTCGCGCTTCAGCCGGATTGTATTCATAATTTCATTGTTCCACCACACATCGCAGCGCGGCCGGTTCTTTTCCGCCTTCAACGCCTCCACCAGCCCAATGGTCTTGGTCGCTTCCGTGTCAAATTTCGACAGGGCGCGCATGCCGGTTTGCTCTTCGAATTTCTTCAGCACCGGCTCGCTGTACAACCGGTCGTGCGCAGTGTAGACCACGACTTCATTTTTCGCTTCAGGCTTTGCTTCGGATTTCACCGCAGGTTTCGCCGCGGTCTTCGCCTCTTGCATCACGACCGCTCTCGCCTCATCGCCATCGCCGCATTGGATGAAGTTCAACGCGACGCCAACCAGCAATGCCAGAGACAGAACCGCCATTCCATTCCGCTTGATCAGCTCCATATGCCACTCTCCTCCGGAAATCCGATTCTCAACGCGCACAAATCATGCCGCTTGGCATCATGCCACTATAAGCGCGTGGCGTCCGCCGATGTCAAAAAAAAGAGCATTACGTTATTTATAGCATTTCCCGAAAATTATTGCGTATTGGTCAGCGGTCACAGCCGAGGGCGGCTGTGCCACATTTTCAGAACGTGCTATTTCTTTCGAGAGATGTCTAGACTATAAGATCTCAATCTTCGCAAGCAACCCTCAAATTATGGAAACGATCCAATTTCGAGGGGCGCCAAGGAAGTCCACGTGCGCGTGGCCTCGCCGCCGTGGAAGCATCCCTGCTTCTTCGGCATCGACACGCCCAACCAGGAAGAGCTGATCGGCAGCCGGATGAACGTGGAGGAAACCGCG